>CBFHMA010000009.1:0-27086 GCA_965656775.1 Luminiphilus sp. | reverse complement strand
CTTGGGCGGCGGCAGCTCTAATGCGGGTACGACGCTGAGGGTGCTCAACAAACTATGGCAATCTCCGCTTACCGAACAACAGCTTATCCATCTTGCACTGCAACTTGGCGCAGATGTGCCGGTGTTTGCCATGGGTCGAAGCGCATGGGCCGAGGGCATTGGCGAACAGTTGCAACCCGTTGATTTGCCGGCACGATGGTACGTGGTGTTAAATCCGCGCTGCCATGTGAGTACGGCCGAAATATTCGCCGCACCGGAATTGACACGAGACACACCCGCGATCACAATGTCGGCCGTTTTCGCGGGGCAGATTCGTAACGATCTCCAGCCGGTTGTTACGGCGCGCTACCCGGCGGTAAAACGGGCGCTGGAGCTTCTCGAAGCCTCAGCTCCCTCAATGATGACAGGAAGCGGCGCATGCGTTTTTGCCGCCTTCGATACGGAAGCCTCAGCAAAAGCTGTTGCGTCTACGATGCCATGCTCCGTAGACACAATGGTGGCGAAGGGAATCAATCGGAGCCCGCCCATCATTGAGGTCCGAAACTGAACAACGCTTTTTCTTGGGGTGTCGCCAAGTGGCAAGGCAGCGGGTTTTGATCCCGCCATTCGCAGGTTCGAATCCTGCCACCCCAGCCATTTTTCAACTGCGAGGCGCAGGTCATGTCATCGAAGATGATGGTATTCACGGGAAATGCAAATCCCGAACTCGCGCAGCGTGTAGCAGATCGACTCTATCTCAGCCTCGGTGATGCCAACGTCAGTAAGTTCTCTGACGGGGAAATCACCATTGAATTGAATGAAAACGTCCGAGGTAAGGACGTGTTTGTTCTGCAGAGCACCTGCTTCCCTACCAACGACAATCTGATGGAATTGCTGCTAATCATCGATGGCCTCCGCCGGGCATCGGCAGCAAGAATCACGGCGGTGGTTCCCTATTTTGGCTACGCACGCCAGGACCGTCGAGTGCGCTCAGCACGTGTGCCTATATCGGCCAAAGTTGTGGCCGACATGATGGTTGCTGTGGGTGTCGACCGTGTACTCACCGTTGATTTGCACGCCGAGCAAATCCAGGGTTTCTTTGCGTGCCCAGTCGATAATGTATACGCATCGACTATTCTCAATAACGACATAGTGCGCTGTGGGTATGAGGACCTGATCGTGGTCTCGCCCGATATAGGCGGCGTTGTCCGCGCCCGCGCTATTGCCAAACAGCTCGATGACGCTGATCTGGCCATCATCGACAAGCGCCGACCCCGGGCCAACGAAGCTCAAGTGATGAATCTCATTGGCGACGTCGAAGGCAGAACCTGCATTTTAGTTGATGACTTGGTTGATACGGCGGGGACTCTGTGCGCTGCGGCTAGTGCGCTGAAAGGTCGAGGGGCAACCAAGGTAGTCGCTTATTGCACCCACGCCGTGTTGTCGGGTAAGGCTTTGGACAATATCGCCACGTCACAGCTCGATGAACTGGTGGTCACCGATACTATTCCCTTATCTGACGAAGCCAAACAACTACAGGTCCGACAATTGACCATTGCCGATCTGTTAGCCGAATCAATTCGTCGCGTTAGCAACGAAGAATCTATTAGCGCACTGTTCGACGAATAACCCCGTCGACCAGTGTAAACCCACCCATCACCTAGCCGGTCGCAAGCGACGTGATGTTATGTAAGGAGACAGACCATGTCTGAATCTTTTGAGATCCAAGCCGCAGTGCGAGTGGACGAAGGGAAAGGTGCGAGCCGCCGCCTACGTCGACTCGAAGGTAAAATACCCGCCGTAATATATGGCGGCCAGAAACCCGCACGCAGCATCAGCTTGATCCGTAAGGATCTTGAGAAAATGCTCGAAAGCGAAGCGTTCTACACCGCTCTGTTGACGATCAATGTCGACGGCGAGATGGAAACTGCTATTCTTAAGGACTTGCAGCGCCACCCCGCCAAAGATTTCACGATGCATGCAGACTTCATGCGCATCGAAGCCAACAAGCCGATTAAAGTGCATGTACCGTTGCATTTTATCAACGAAAGCAAATGTGAAGGCGTCAAAGTGGGTGGAGGTATCGTGCAACATCAAGCGACTGACATTGAAGTCCAGTGTCTTCCCGGTGATATTCCAGAGTTCATTGAAGTCGATATGCTGAACGTAGGCCTGGGTGAGATTGTCCACCTTAGTGATCTAACCCTCCCTGAGGGGGTTGTCTCAACAGCACTGGCCTTGGGCGAAGACCATGACCTAACGTTAGCCGCTGTGATTGCACCACGTGGTACCAAAGCGGATGCCGCTGCTGATGCCGCCGAAGGCGGCGCAGACGAGTAAGGCTGACCACTGCCATGGCTGAGATCCGGCTTATTGTCGGGCTTGGCAACCCTGGCAGCGAGTACGAAGGCACCCGCCATAATGCGGGTGCCTTTTTCGTTGAGGCATTAGCGCAGCAGAGCAGTACAGCATTACGCCATGAGGCGAAATTCTTTGGCAGCACCGCGCGTATTCAATTTGCCGGTTACGACCTTCGACTCCTGATCCCAAGCACGTTTATGAACCGTAGTGGCAAAGCAGTGGCCGCAATGGCGACCTTTTTTCGCATCGAGCCCGAACAGATATTAGTGGCGCACGACGAACTGGATATCGCCCCTGGGCTTGCGCGGTTCAAGCAAGGAGGCGGCCACGGGGGCCATAATGGTTTGCGGGATATCATCCCTGCGCTATCAGGCAACAACAATTTCCATCGTTTACGGATTGGCATTGGTCACCCGGGCCATGCAAGCAGAGTGTCAGGCTACGTGCTTTCTAGGCCGAGCAAACGTGAGCACCAAGTGATCGACGACATTATTCATGACGCAATACGGGCCTTACCACTGCTTCTGGCTGGTGATGCGGTAAAGGCAAAAACACAACTTCACAGTATTAACGCCGCTGAAACGAACCACTAACAAAAGGACTTAGCATGGGCATTAAATGTGGCATTGTCGGCTTACCCAACGTTGGCAAATCAACCCTGTTCAACGCGCTGACGCAGGCGGGTATTGATGCGGAGAATTTCCCCTTCTGCACCATCGAGCCAAATGCAGGGGTAGTGCCAATCCCCGACTCCAGACAGGATCGGATCGCCGCCATTGTGAAGCCCGAGCGAGAGATTGCGGCGACCATGGAGTTCGTTGATATTGCGGGACTTGTTGCTGGGGCTTCAAAAGGTGAAGGTCTAGGCAACCAATTTCTAGCCAATATTCGAGAGACCGATGCCATCGCCCACGTGGTTCGTTGTTTTGACGATCCTAATGTTATTCATGTCTCAAACCACATTGACCCTATCGCTGACATCGAAACCATTAATACCGAACTAGCTCTCGCCGACCTCGAATCGTGCGAGAAACAACTGAGTAAAGTGGTACGCACAGCAAAAAGTGGTGACAAAGAGGCCGTCGCGCTCAAAACGCTTTTAGAGAATAGGCTGTTGCCCCAACTCAATGAAGCGCAACCCATCCGCGCCCTCAGTCTCGATGACAACGAAACTGCGTTGGTGAAAACGCTTCATTTGCTAACAACCAAGCCCACCATGTATATCGCCAATGTCGCCGAAGACGGTTTTGACGACAACCCGTACCTTGCGGCCGTTCAGAACCTCGCTGCTAGCGAAGGGGCTGAAGTTGTTGCCATCTGTAACAAGCTTGAATCAGAAATTGTAGAACTTGAAGAGGATGAAAAAAGTGATTTCCTCGCCGAGATGGGTATGACGGAACCCGGGCTAAACCGCGTTATCCGAGCCGGATACCAACTACTTAAACTTCAGACTTACTTTACCGCCGGCGTTAAAGAAGTGCGTGCTTGGACCGTGAAGGTTGGCGCCACAGCCCCTGAAGCTGCAGGCGTCATTCATACCGATTTCCAGAAGGGCTTCATTCGTGCAGAAGTCGTGGGATACGACGATTTCATTGCTCACAATGGGGAGCAGGGAGCGAAGGATGCCGGCCGATGGCGCCTCGAGGGCAAGGACTACGTTGTGAAGGACGGGGATGTCATTCACTTTCGATTCAATGTGTAAACCGAGCTGCATCAGCCTGTAGTCGTTGACTTGATGTCGGGAGTTGTGCAGAATCGCCGCCTCCTGAATTTGAGCGATTGCTTTCGAGGCACTCGGTGATTCAGCTTTTTGTGGCTACGTAGCTCAGTTGGTTAGAGCACAGCATTCATAATGCTGGGGTCGCTGGTTCAAGTCCAGCCGTAGCTACCATTCTATAAATCCTTATCGGCCCTACAGCGGCTCGGCTCTCTGGCTCTCCCAGCAGCGCAAATGCGAGGTTTTTTACTGCTTCGCTGCGCGCTGCCTGAGCGCTGTTAATCGGTCAGCCATCTGGCTGTAATCAACGGACTGGGCAAACGCATTACCTCGCTCACCTTCCATAACTAGCGCATCGCCCAAGGTTTCTTTGCTGCCATCATTCATCAAAGCCTTCAGGGCTATCACGGCCTTGGGATCACTGTCGGCAATTTGTGCGGCGCTGGCCAAGGCCTCAGTCACCAGTGCATCGGCGGTGCATACACGATTAACTAACCCCCACCCCTCGGCACGATGCGCATCGATAAACTGACCGGTAAAACTCATCTCCCGCGCCCGATTAATGCCGATGATGCGAGACAGTTTCTGCGACAAGCCCCACCCGGGCAGAATGCCGACCCGCGCGTGGGTATCGGCGAATCGAGCATGTTCACTGGCATAGAGGTAATCACAGGCAAGGGCGAGTTCAAAACCACCAGTCACCGCTGGGCCATTGACGGCGCCGATGATCGGCTGAGGGCATTGTTCCAGTGCGACGACCATAGGTGAGTTGGGGCCAAGACCCATACCCGAAGACAGCAACTCGGGATCCTCGGTCAAGGCTTTGAGATCGACACCCGCACAAAAACACCGCCCAGCACCCGTCAGCACAATCGCCCTGACCTCCTCGTTAGCGGCAAGCCTGCTGAAGGTATCGATAATCGCCTGGGACAACTCGCGGTTGAGTGCGTTATTGGCCTCAGGCCGATTGAGCGTGACCAGCGCCACACCCGCGTCTATAGATAAATCGATGACGGCCATATGGCTTCCTAAACACTCTGTGTGATTGACACTGCACGTTAGCAAAGAGTTTCGATGGGGAACAGATCCTCTATCGGGATCGCCGTAGCAGGGCTCATCAATTCGACCCAGAAATTGTTGTGTTGTGCACAGGCGTTTCAGGCTATTACTGAGATGGAATTCGGTATAACTATTGGCTCCTTCATGTGCGGGGTCGTAATATCTCAGGTCACCTTCACTTTTAAAGGCGCTATTCATGATCCGGTCTCGACGTCTGCTAACTGCCACGCTCACCGCCGCTCTTGTGCTCATGGGTTGTAATGATCAACCGACGCCTGATAACTCAGGAAACACCCCAGTAACGTCGTCCCAAAAGCCAACAAAGTCAGGGCTAGATGTCGGTAGCTTCGATACGTCTATTCATCCGGGCGATGATTTCTTTGGCTACGTTAATAACCAGTGGATTGAAGAAAACGCCATTCCTGCCGACAAAAATCGATGGGGCACATTCAGCGTGTTGCGTGATAACGCTAAAGTGGCGGTGCGCGAAATCATCGAAGATGCAGCGACCACAGACAACCCCAAGGGCAGTGATGCGCAACGCATAGGTGACCTCTACGCCTCATTTCAAGACTTTAACTTGCGTGACAGCTTGGGTATGACGCCCATCCAACCGTTTATCCAAAAGATCGACAACCTAACGTCTTACGCTGATGTCGCAGAGTATCTCGGTCTCAGTGCTCGATTGGGATTCAACTCGCCGATAGCCTTATTCGCCTATGCAGATGCCAAAAACCCCGGCGTTAATGCCATGTATCTGGGACAAAGCGGCATCGGATTGCCCGAGCGTGAGTACTATTTCAAAGACGATGACAAAAGTGCAGCCCTTCGCGATAGCTATCGAGCGTTGATTAAAGACCAACACGCGTTGGCAGGATTAGCACTAGAAGACGAAGATATTGCTGCCATCTACGGACTAGAAGAGTCCATTGCCCAAGAACACATGACCAAAGAGCAGAGCCGTAATTTCGCCGACAACTATACTCGTTTTGACGAAGCCGATTTATCAACCTTGATGCCCAAGTTTAAGTGGGAAGCTTATCTCAGTGCTTATGGATTGAAGTCTCCTGGTTACCTGGTTTCCACATCAACAGACTATTTCAGAGCCTTAGATAACATCCTTTCATCGACACCGATTGAGGACATCAAAATCTACCTGAGGTGGCAGCTCCTAAACTCTCAAGCCACCCGTTTAACACGCGCCTTAGACGATCGTAACTTCGACTTTTATGGACGAGCGTTGCGGGGCACCGAGGAACAAGAGGCGGATTGGAAGCGCGCGGTCTCTGTTGTCGATGCGGGTCTTGGTGAGCTCGTTGGTAAAGAATATGTTGCCCGCTACTTCCCGCCAGAAGCGAAAGAGCGAATGGAGACCTTGGTCGATAACCTCACTAACGCCTACAAAGACAGCGTCACCGAGCTCGATTGGATGACCAGTGAGACCAAAAAAGAGGCCCTCGACAAGCTTTCTAAGTTTGAAGCGAAAATCGGCTATCCCGAGACATTTCGTGAGTACCGAGGTGTCGAAATCGACGCGACCACGTATTTCGCTAATCGACTAGCCATTCGAGAGGCGGATGTTGAGCGTGATATCGCTCGCCACGGCGGACCCGTCGACCGCGACGAGTGGGGCATGAATCCGCAAACCGTCAATGCCTATTACACGCCCATTTTGAATCAGATTGTTTTTCCTGCCGCTATTTTGCAGCCACCCTTCTTCGACCTCAACGCCGACGATGCGGTCAACTACGGGGGCATTGGCGCTGTCATTGGCCATGAAATCGGCCACGGCGTCGATGATCAGGGCTCTAAATATGATGGCGATGGCAACATCCGTATGTGGTGGACCGATCAAGACCGCGCCGAATTTGAGAAACGTACCGGTGCCTTGGTTGATCAATATAATGGCTACTATGTTTTCGATGACCTGCACGTCAACGGTGAATTCACCCTTGGAGAAAATATCGGCGACTTGGGTGGTATCTCTATTGCACTCAAGGCCTACAAGATGTCGCTGGGCGATGACTATGCCCCCGTCATCGATGAATTAACCGGTGAACAACGAGTGTTTCTTGGTTTTGCACAAATCTGGCGAATTAAAGAACGAGACGAATCACTTCGCACGAGGATCGCAACCGATCCGCATTCACCCGGAGAATTTAGGGCAAATGGGTCAGTGCGTAATGTGCCGGAATGGTATGAAGCTTTCAATGTGACTAATGAGCACGCACTTTATCTGGCGCCCGAAGATCGAGTGAAGATTTGGTGAGCTGTTACACGTCTCAAGGGCCGCAGACAATAGCCAGTTGTTGTCACGACGCGGCCATGGGTCATTGGGAAAATCGAGCTCCTCTGCTGCAACATACGGATGCGAAGAACTTACTGGTCAGCGCCCAACACTCACACACGGCAGGACAAAAAGAGCTTTACCTTAACAAAGCGAAACTATACAACTCTTGAACTTGGGGTTTAGGCAATCGGCTGTGAGTTGAAGCGAGCTAACGTTACTTCTACTTTTACCTGATCAAGACGGCAGCCACCCATAACCATATAAACTGACCCGTCGAGTTGTTTATTGCTGTTGGCATGAAAATGTGGTGATCTGTCGGTTTGAACGTATTACCGCGAAAACCCTGTTAGCTAATCTACGAACTCCATTAATAATAACGAGGTTCTTATGGCACTAAATTCACTCCCCCATACCCTAATCGTGAGCGCACTGGCGCTACTGTTGGTTGCTTGTTCCGGCGATGACGGACGAGATGGAACCGACGGATCTAGCGGGGCCAACGGCGCAGCTGGAGACGACGGATTGACATCACTTGTTAACCAAACGGTACTCGATGTCGGTAATGCGAATTGCTCCACCGGTGGTACCCAGATCGACAGTGGCATCGATAGCAACAGCAACGGCGCACTTGATGCCGATGAAATAGAGCAGACTAGTTACGTTTGTAACGGCGAATCAGCGGGTGGGATGGTGGCATTCCAGGAACTTTATGATCAGGGTGTCGATCGATATCTCGGCGAGTTCACGCCCATGAGCTCCACGTTAGGACCTGACGGCGTTGTGGAGCATGTATTTGGCACAGGTGACCGTGGCCCCCAGTGCCTTCGCGGCGGTGACTACCGTATGGCGACACGGGATGGCAGCGACAACGCACTCATGATTTTCCTTGAAGGCGGCGGTGCCTGCACTAGCCAGCTATGTGCTGCTACCGAAGCGGCCTCAAATGATCAGTTCCGCGCCCAGTTTGGGATCTTAAACAGCGCAGATGACACCAACCCAGCGGCTAACTTTGACGTAGCGTACTTCCCCTATTGTGATGGCTCGGTATTCTCCGGCGACGCTGATTACGATGATAATGGGGACGGTATCGACGACCGTTTCCACCGAGGAGTACAAAATACCTCCGCAGGATTGGATGTGGTTGCTTCAACTTACCCTGCACCCAGCGTGATTTTGCTAACGGGTAACAGCGCCGGCGGCTATGGCACGAACTACGCTCTGCCACTGGTGCGCAAGCTATGGCCGGACACTCCGATTCGTATGCTTAATGACTCTGGCGTGGGTATCGCGTTCCCAGGGTATACCGCCTTTGTCGCCAACGAGTGGAAGTCCACGGCATTCATCCCCGCTAGCTGCGAGACATGTATTGGCGAAGACGGCCACACCACCGACTATCACAAATACCAGCTGGCAGAAGATCGCAACTTGATTACAGGCTTTATGAGCACTGCCCAAGATAGCGTTATCGCCGATACATTCATTGGCATTGGAGGTGAGGCATTTGAGGCGGCACTGCGGGTTGAAATGGCCGATCTCCAAACCGCCCATCCTGATCGCTTCCGCTATATCATTGCTGCAGGTAACGAACATACCTTTATTCAACGCGCGTTCAACCTAGCGGTTGGTGATACCACCATACGTGAGTGGGTCAGCAATATGTTAGAGAACAACCAAGACTGGGACACCGTTACCGAGTAACAGCAACATAAACAGCTTCAGCCAAGGTATCTGGAGACCATAATGATAAAAATACCCAGCCTTGCGCTAGGTCTATTTCTGATCCACTCATCTGGTGCCGCAGGAGACTGCGGCGGCAATGTACAAATGGACTTAGTGTGTGGATTTACGGCACCCGAAGATATTGACTTAGCACCGGATAACACAACCTTGGTCGTGGGCGAGATGATTTTGGGTGGGCGCTTATTGGCTCTTAACTCAGAAACACTCGCTGTGAGCGAGTTATTCCCCGCCCAGAGTGTAAAAGGCGATGTTTTGTGGGGTGAGGAGACCTGTACTGATTACCCCACCCAAATGACATTTCATGGCATCGATTTAGCCTACCGTGATGACGGTATCCTTCAGGTACTTGCGGTTAACCATGGCGAGCGAGAGTCGGTTGAGTTTTTTGAGGTGCTAACAGACGCAGGCGGAACACCTCAGGGCGTGATCTGGCGTGGTTGCGCCATGGCACCGGGTTCGGAAAGCCTGAATGATGTCGCTGCAATTCCAAGCGGTGGTTTTGTATCTACCACGCCTTTTGATGGCAGCGAGCTGTGGTCTATCGCCAAGGCCTTGGTCGGTCTTAATACCGGTTATGTGCGGCGTTGGACACCCGAGTCGGGTTGGACGATTATTCCAGGAACCGCGGGGCGTTACCCCAATGGCATCATCGCTCGCCCCGATGGTAGTAGCTTTTTTGTTAATCTCTACATTGACGGTCTAGTTAGGGAATATACCTTAGACGGTACTATCCTTGGCGAGGCAGCCGTCGTTAACGGTGATAATTTAAGTTGGGGAAGCGACGGGCGGATCCGTATCGCGTCGCACAGGGCTAGCTCTTGGCAGATGGTCAAGGCTTTGCAAGCAGACCCATCCGAAGACTTGAAAATTCCATTTGCAGTGGTTGAGTACGACCCAACCAGCCAAACGGTTAGGAATATTTTTGTGCACGATGGATCGCTATATGGCGCCGCAACGGTCGCACAAGAAGTTGATGGTCGGCTCTTCATGGGTTCATTTAAGGGCGGGCGTGTCGCGGTGTTAGAGACGCCCTAGTCATAGAATGTCAGCCTGAGTTAGAGCGTGTGCACAAACTGCAGATTAAAGTCGAGTGCAACTCGTCGTTGCCATTCTTAGGTTGATCTCTCGCCAAAACCCTTAACCGCCTTCAAGATCTGCCGAATCGTGATCTGCCCTACTAAGCGGCCCTGACTATCCACTACGGGCCTACGACGGTGTTTAATACGCACCATATCCGAGGCAATATCCGCGATACTCTCGTGGGCATGCGCAACAATGAGGTTGTCGGCGGTCATGAAGTCACTCACGTAGCCGATGCCGGTGTCATTATATACAGCGCTTAAAATACCGCGGAGACAATCCATCTCAGACAATACGCCCACTAATCTGCCACTGTCGTCCACTACGCAGAGACCAGACACTTTGCCTTCCTCGATTAAACGCATAGCCTCAAATAAACTGGCTTCGGGTTTAACCACCACTGGGTTGGGCACCATGTAGTGACCCAGTTCTACCTCTTTCAGCATCGGTAACCCTCCACGCTGACGACGTTACAAAATACGAACCAACAAGGCCGCAACACCACCTGGCAATACACCCAACAACAAAATACTGGCTAGCAAGCCAACAACTGCCACTCCCGAAAGCCAGGGGGTAGTCACCTGCGCCGAGTCTTCACCATGGTCTTGGCTTATCAACGCATAAGTTAACCTAAGGTAATAGAACACAGAAACCGCACTACCGAAGACCAACGCCGCGAGCAAATACCACGCCTGGCCAGCCACTGACGCCGTTACAAGGTAAAACTTGCCCATAAAACCAACGGTTAACGGTACGCCCGCTAACGATAACAGCGCCGCCATCAACAGCAGTCCCGGCAGTGGCCGGCACCACAGAAAACCTGTCAAATCTGATCGCTTGGGCACATCATCGGTCTCACTGGCCACCAAGGTCAACGCAGCAAAAGCGGCCAGGGTCGAAGCTGTATAAGCAATGAGGTACCAGACAGCGGCATGAACAGCCAAGTCCTCGGGTAGGTGTTCTCTAAACAACACCACCGCAATCAGCAAATAGCCCATGTGCGCAATAGAGGAGTAGCCCAGCAAGCGCTTCACGTTGTCTTGGTAGAGAGCGAGCACATTTCCAATCACCATGGATGCAATGGCCAGAGTACTCAAAACCGTATTCACAACCGCTTGATCGCCAAGACCAGCAACGGTAAACCATCGAATGATCACCGCGATAAGTGCCACCTTTGAGGCGGTTGCCAAAAACCCAGTGACCGGCGTCGGTGCACCCTCGTATACATCGGGTGTCCACATGTGGAAAGGTACCAGGGACAGTTTAAATGCTATTCCTGCCACCATTAGCACAGTAGCCGCGGTTGTCAGGACCGAGTCGGCATTGGTTAATTGCTGGCCCACTTCAGTAAAAGCCAGTGCACCCGTCGCGGCGTATAGCAACGCCATCCCGAATAGCAACATGCCCGTCGAGGCGGAACTCAAAACCAAGTATTTAAGCCCCGCTTCCACCGATATCGCGTGGCGCTGGGGATATGCAATTAGGGTGTACATCGACACCCCAAGAATTTCTAAGCCCAGCACGAAAGAGGCCGCATGCTGGGAATGCACCATAACGATGGTACCTAGGGTGGCCAGCAGTAGCAGTAGCGAGAATTCACCGCTATCTGCTTCTCGCCACTGCAGCCAACGATCAGCAAGCAACAACGTCGCCAGGGCACCTAGTAGAAGAACAAGACTGATGAGTCGCGATAGTCCATCGACCATCAACAAGGGCGTGGCCTCCAAGGGGTCCATAGCCAACGATTGACTAAGGGCTGCAATGGCCATGATCAGAGTGACTAGCGCCAGCCCCAGAGTCATGCCGGCGTGTCGTCGCCAGGCAATCTGCAGCATGACAATGACAATGCCCGCGCCCAATATAATGAGCGGGAGAAGGCCATGGAAATTAGTGCTCGTCATGCCTCAGCCCTCCGCCAACCCAGAAATGGCACTTAAGGTGGGTGCCATAAGATCGATAAAGGGCTGCGGATACAGACCTAACCACAAGAGGCCCACTGCCAACACAGCGAAGGCCGCCATATCCCGTGCGCGAAGATCTACTAGGTTGACCTGAGTACTTGCAAGCGGCCCATGAAAGGCGCGCTGCAGGAGCCACAACCCGTAAACAGCACTGGTGACTAACGCCACAGCTGCGACCCCACAGAGTACTGGCCACACTTTGAACAGGCCCGCTAAGATCATGAACTCGGCCATAAAGTTACCAAGCCCCGGCATGCCGACAGAAGCGATGACAAAAAACATAGCCACAGCACCCATGCGTGGCATTGCCTTCCAAAGGCCACCCATAGCCGCAAACTGCCGGCTGTGTAACCGCTGCTGAAGGGCGCCAGCCACCATAAACAGGGCTGCCGTGCTGAGACCGTGAGCCACCATTTGCAGGACAGCCCCTGACCACCCCAAGGGATTCCATGCAAAGATGCCCAGCAGGACAAAACCCATGTGGCTGACGCTGCTGTAAGCAACGAGACGCTTGAAGTCTTCCTGACCCAAGGCGAGTACAGCGCCGTAAAGAATGCCTGCCACACCCACTAGCAACATCACTTCGCTATAGTCCTGCGCCGCCACAGGAAACAGTGTCACGCCAAAACGCAACAAACCGTAAGCGCCCGTCTTCAGCAAAACGCCAGCCAAAATGACACTACCGGCCGTGGGCGCTTGGGTATGCGCATCGGGTAACCAACTGTGAACGGGAAAGGCCGGCAATTTCACAAGGAACGCCAGTAGAAATCCGAAAAACGCCCAAGTAGCGAGGGGGCCAGTCAAGGGATGCTGTAACCAATCGGTATACAAAAAGCTCCACACGCCGGTCTGTTGATAATACCCAACCGCCGCAACCAATATGGCTAACAGCATCAACAGCCCGCTAGCTTGAGTGAAGATAAAGAACTTTAAGGCAGCACGCGCGCGATCCTCGTGTCCCCAGATAGCAATGAGGAGGTACATGGGTACCAGCATCACTTCCCAGAAAACGAAAAACAAAAACAAGTCTATGGCTAGGAATACTCCCACGGTACCTGCCAATGTCCACAGCAAATTAGCCTGAAAGAAGCCTGGCCTGTGTTGTATTTCGCTCCACGAGGAAACAACGGCAACGAAGCCAAGCAGCAGCGTGAGTGCAACCAGCAGCAAGCTCATACCGTCCATGGCGAGATGAAACCCAATTCCGAAGCGGGGGATCCAATCTATCCGCTCTTCAAGCAACCATGCGTTACCTTGAGTATGAGAGGCTTGATCCAACACCGGCACTACACTGCCAAGAAACTGTAGACTTGCCGCCAACAACACGACTATCGCTATCCAAGGCGGCCATTGACGCCCCAGACGTTCCGACCAACCGGCAACCGCCCCACCCAAGAGAAGTATCAACACCAGCTGGCTCATGTTGTACTCCTCACAACCAGCGCCAACATCAGAATCAGCCCCAGTACCATGACAGCGACATACCGCGCAAGCTGACCATTCTGGGTTGCGGCAACCGTCCAATGGGAACGACTGATCATCCACATAATCAACCTCACACCAGCATCCACAGGCTCATGGCGCCACCAATGAGCCAAGCCCTTGTAAGGCTCGACAAGTAAACGACTGTAGAGGGTGTCCATACCCCAACCAGACCGCCAAAAGTCACTTAACCACCCACCAAAGCGTGAGTGAACCGCAGCGATCGATGCAATGCCGTTGCGTTGAAAGAGCCAAAAAGCGGCTATTACACCAGCGATAGGAATGGCTGCTGACACCACTGCCACCACACCGTGCTCGGCCTCGTAATCGGGTAGAGGCAACACATCACGTAACGGCAACCCAATAAGCCCTCCGAGAATCGATAGCGCTGCCAATATCATGAGGGGAATCGACATGCGCCAGCCCGGCTGGTGAGTCGGCTCCGTTTTAGACTCCCCAAAAAAGACAAGGAAAATCAACTTGAAGCTATACAAGGCAGTGAGCAGTGCACCCAACGCTGCCAGACTCCACAGCCATTTGCCCTCCTCGCCAGAGGCCCATGCCATGAGCAGTATGAGATCTTTACTGGCAAAGCCAGCGGTTAAAGGTAGTGCCGCCAGCGCAGCCGACCCAATGAGGAAACTCAAGAACGGGACGACTAACGTACGCCGCAGCCCACCCATACGTCGGATGTCCTGCTCGTGGTGTAAACAGGCAATAACCGCACCGGCAGCCAAAAATAAAAGCGCCTTGAAAAACGCATGGGTCATCATGTGCATGACACCTGCATCCCAAGCGCCAATGCCCAGGGCTAAGAACATGTAACCCAACTGACTGATGGTCGAGTAAGCCAGTATTCGCTTGATATCAAATTGAGTTAAGGCTGCGCAGGCGGCCATCAATGCCGTCAGAACACCCACCCAGGCGACTACATTCAGAACATCGGGTGCTAATACAAACAACCCACTAAGGCGAGCCAGTAAATAGATGCCGGCAGTCACCATGGTCGCCGCATGAATCAAGGCACTGACCGGTGTCGGGCCAGCCATGGCATCGGGCAACCAGGTCTGTAAAGGTAGTTGCGCCGACTTCCCCACTGCACCAATGAATAGCAATGCACATGCCAGAGTTGGCAGACGAGAGCCCTCTAACCACTGCCCCTGAGCGGCCGCCACTACCGCCTTGATGTCCAGGGTGTTCAGTTCGGCCACCAGCAAAAATAGACCCAGCGCCATAGCGGCATCGCCAGCTCTCGTGACTATGAAAGCCTTGCGAGCAGCGGCGCCATTAGCACTGTCTTGATACCAAAAGCCAATTAGCAAATAGCTACACAAGCCAACCCCTTCCCAGCCAAGAAAGAGCAGTAGCAAGTTGTCGGCGAGTACTAGCACCAACATGGATGCTACAAACAGATTTAAGTAGGCAAAATAGCGGGCGTAATCGGTATCGGTAGCCATGTACTCGCTAGAGTACAGGTGGATCAAAAAACCAATCCCTGTGATGGTGCAAAGCCAGATGATCGATAGTTGATCGAGATACAAGGCGGCATTAATGGAGAAATCCGCCACACTGAACCACTGCCACAAAAAGACCGTGACCGGTTCGGGATTAGCAAGCCATTGGGGTAATAACAGCGCCACGATCAGAGCCGCCCCCCCAATGCTACCCACGCCCATGGTGGTCACCAGTGCTCGAGGCATCTGACGCCCCATGAGCAAGAGTATCGTTGCACTCAACAGCGGCAGTGTTGGCACGAGGACTAGTTGCGATAGCATGGCACCCTACCCCCTAAGCCGCGATGCATCATTCATGTCCAGCGAGCGGATTTGTCGGCGCATCTGCAAGACTAAGCCCAATCCCACCGACACCTCGGCCGCTGCGATCGTAAGAATGAACAAAAACATCACCTGACCATCGCTACTACCCCAGCGCGCACCCGCCGTAATAAACGCCAGCGCCGCGGCATTGAGCATCAGCTCCAGAGCCATAAGCATGAAGATAATGTTGCGACGCAGCATTAGCCCAAACAAGCCCACGCTGAACAATAATCCTGCCACCAGCAGGGCATGCTCCATGGGAACCGCCATAGCACCTGTCATTGTGGCTGTCCTCTGTTTTTGGAGAGGAAGTCGCGCCCCAAATGATAGGCTCCGACCAAACCCGCAAGTAACAGCATGGACGCTAATTCAACCCCTAGCACATAAGGGCCAAACAACGACAAGGCCACTGCTTTAGGCGTCACCGTCTCGACGACCATGGGATTCAGACCGCGGTTAAATACCAGCAGCAGCTCTGCTAACAAAATACCCGCCATCACTGCGGGCATCAGCCAATAGCGAAAGGCCAGTAACGATTGCTCCTTCGCCCTAGCCTGCTCACCTAGGTTAAGCATCATGATGACAAACACAAACAGCACCATGATTGCACCAGCATAAACGACTATCTCCAAGGCGGCGGCAAAGGGCGCCCCTAACAGGAAGAACAGCACTGCGATGCCCAGCAGGGTCACAATGAGAAAAATCAATCCATGGGCTGCGTTACTGCGGGTCATGGCCATGATCGCTGCCGCTATCGTCACGGCAGCCGCCACGTAAAATAAAACAGCCATCATGGCAGCAGACTCTTGACGTTAATGGGCTCTGCCTCGTTTTGAGCCTGACCCTTTTGTTTTCCGCTAATTTCTAGACCTGATACGCGATAAAAATTGTAATCATGATATTTCCCGGGTCCATCGATTAGTAGGTGCTCTTTCTCGTACACGAGACTGGTGCGCTCGTACTCACACATCTCAAAATCCGGAGTCAACTGTATGGCATAGGTTGGACAGGCCTCCTCACACATGCCGCACATGATGCAGCGTGAAAAGTTAATTCGAAAAAACTCCGCATGCCAGCGACCATCATCGTTAACACCCTGTTGTAGCGCGATACAACCCACTGGGCAGGCCACCGCACACAGGTTACAGGCTACACAACGCTCCTCGCCGTCTGGATCTTTGGTGAGCACAATGCGCCCCCGATAACGCGGTGCCAAATAGGGCTTTTGCTCGGGGTATTGCACGGTTTCGGCACGGGTGAATGTGTGGCCAAGAACTCGGCCCATGGTCACCAACTGACTTCGCAAGGATTCCAACAATGCCAACATCATCCTAGCCCCGCTTGTTTTTGTAGGGTGAGTCTCATGGCATACCTCCGCTCTGCCATAGCGCAATGGCGCCTGTCAGCATCAGGTTAATCAGTGTGATAGGCAGCATAACTTTCCAACCCAAAGACATGAGTTGGTCATAACGAGGTCGAGGAATAGCAGCCCGCAATAGGATGAAAAACAAGATGACCACAAAGGTCTTTAGAAAAAACCAAACAATGGGTGGTAACACTGGACCCAACCACCCGCCTAAAAACAGGGTGGTAATCATGCACGAAATAAGCATCAAACCTAGGTACTCACCGAGCATGAACATCGCGAACTTCATGCCGCCGTATTCGGTATGAAAACCGGCGGTGAGTTCATGCTCCGCCTCAGGTAAGTCAAAGGGTAAACGATGGCTTTCAGCAAGCCCGGCAATCACGAATACGAATAAGCCCAGTGGTTGAGTGATAGCAAACCAAATATGACTCTGGGCTTCGACGATAGCCGGCAATGAGAAGCTGCCAGCTAGCATCACGACACCCATTAGCGACAGCCCCATAAAAACTTCATAGCTGACCATTTGAGCAGCCGATCGCAGCCCCCCTAGCAGGGCATATTTATTGTTAGAGGCCAACCCACCGAGCAACACGCTGTATACAGCCAACGACGTCATCGCGAGAAAAAACAACAACCCCACGTTCATATCGATGACGACTAAGCCTGGGGCAAACGGGACCACCGCGAAGCCCAGCATCATGGCAATGACAATCGTCGTGGGGGCCAGCACAAAAACAGGCCGATCGGCAAAAGGAGGTATCCAGTCGTGCTTACCTAAGAGCTTGAGCATATCGGCAGCGACCAACACGATGCCAAAAGGACCGAGTCGGTTAGGGCCCAAGCGATCTTGCCAAATGCCTAGCATGCGTCGTTCAAACCATGTCATGACGGCGGCGGCACCGACAGCACCACCAACCAACGCGATGATGAAACCAACCACTTTCAGCTCATCCATGGGCGCGTACTCCATCACGCGCAATAACATCGGGGCGGCGCATGAGGCCCAGTTTCTTCTCTAGGGATGCTATCTCTCCAGCACGCACATTCAGCAAGTCTTTATGGCCAACGACAAAACCAACAGTGCCCTTGGGCAGGGCCGGATCGATTTCCACCTCACAGTCAATCGAACCCTCAGCGGTCGTCAGGGTGACGCCATCCTCTGACGATAGCGTCAGCTGTATTGCATCATCGGCCGATAGAACGAGTGTGGGACCACTGCTTACCGCCGCAATACTCGGTGCGTGATAGCTCATCTCATCGCTACCAAAGATGCGATACTGGGCCGTTAGGCGCCAGCCGTCCGCCGGCGGGTCAAAGGCTGCCGGTACAGAATATGGCACCCCATCAGCATCGATTTTAGGTTCGATGAGGCGTATGCCTGCGCTGCCACCCTTTAACGCACCACCAACCTCTGCTTGAAATTTGTGCAGTGACTGGTTGGAATTCCAACCAGGATCCCACACAAAGGAACGCAGAGCGCTGGGTAGATTATGGCTCTCTCCTTCCATGCTGAAACTGAGGGGGGCATCTTCATCGACTCGGGTTTTAGGCTCGTGCAAAGTTTTGTCAGCGTACATAGCCGTACGGCCGCTGTAACGATGGGGCTGTCGTGCTGCCTTCAGACCAACTCGGTCACGATAGTCCGCAGCAGGGGCCGCTACCTCAACACCTGCCAACAAGGGCTGATCCGCAGCCATCGCCGCCAGCACGTCATCGACATGTTTCAAAGCGTCCAAATCTGATCTATTGGCACGTGCGACCGCAGCCAGCCTCAACCAATGCCACCCGGGTAGGCGCTCACCACTATCACTCACGACGGGATAAAAACGCTGCGCACGCCCCTCGGCGCTGACCAAGGTCCCCTCTGCTTCCGTAAAACTCGTCACTGGCAGTACCAGCTGTGCGACATCGCAGGTAGCGTGCTCTAAGGCATCGAGAACAATGATGTTGGGCACTGCAGCCACGATTCGCGCTACCCATTCCCTTTTCGCGCGGCGGAAGAGATCGTTCTCTAGTACCAGCAGAGTATCGATCTCTCCAGCTTCAGCAGCAGCCATAACGGCAGTGAAGTCCCTGTGCGCACCTTTGAGTAACCCGACACCCACGCTGTTGCATTCGGGTACCGCGTACACCACTCGAGTAGCTGCATGTCGCTTTGCTATCGCGGCGGCGAGCGCTCGTGCGGCATTAACAACTGAAGCATCATGGCTGCCACAGCCACTCACGATAAGTGGACGTTTAGCGCTCACTACTAATTCGGCCAACCGGGCAACGTGACTAGCCTGCTCGCCAGTCAATCCATCAACAACAGGGCCATCGCCCAGAGCTGCCAGTAGTGCAAAGCCCATACGAGCAATATCGGGTGGTGCCAAGGTCAGCGTCTCGCTGACGACATCCGCAAGGCGAGTACTTGCGGAAACCCACTCAATCAATGGACTACGGATGTTTTGAGCGATATTGCGCACTGCCGCATCCTGCCAATGCTGTACACCTACATTGGCCGCTTTTTCTAGTCCAAGATTGCGTACCGATTGTCGCAGCGCGAGGGCAATACGGGGAGCCGATTGGGTAATATCTTCGCCCACAACAATGACCAGGTCGGCCGCTTCGATTTCTGGCAGCGTTGCGGTGGCGACACCACCATCGGTCAGCGCTGTAACAGCGGCTTGTAAAGCGTCACCTTCAGGACCCCAGCCCGGGCAGTAATTTGCATCGCCCACGAGTGCCTGAAGCATCCAGTTTGACTCCAGGGTAGCCCGGGGCGAACCAATACCCCAGAGTTTGGCATCGGCACTGCAAAGTTCCTGCAAACGCTGAACAGCCTGCTCATGGGTCATAGGCGCAAAACGACCATCCGTCATTTGCGCACCGGCACAGCTGAGCCGCTGCTCGCTGTTAACCCAAGCACCGCCAAAACGCCCACGATCGCAGAGAAAGTAGCCATTAACTTCATGGTGGTAACGGTTGTGAATACGCTTCAGACGGCCGTAACGTTCCCCTGGAATCGTGTTACAGCCTACTCCACAGCCGGTACACACCGAGGGAGCCGATTGCAAATCCCATTTGCGGGTGTAGTCATGAACCAACGACTTATCGGTGAAAACACCTGTTGGACATACCTCCACCAAATTACCGGCAAACTCACTCTCAAGGGTGCCGTCTTCGTGGCGCCCAAAATAGACATGATCGTGGGAGCCTAGGGCTGCGAGATCAGTACCACCCGCATAATCTTGGTAGTACCGGACGCAGCGATAGCAAGCGATGCAGCGATTCATTTCATGGTGAATGAGGGGGCCCAGATCCTGATTGACATGGGTGTTCTTCAGTCCGTTGTAACGGCGATCACGATGTCCAGACATCACCGTCATGTCTTGTAAATGACACTCACCACCTTCGGCACAGACCGGACAATCATGGGGATGATTGGTCATTAAGGCTTCGATCACATCGGCTCGGAATGCCTTAGCGCGAGTGTCAGACAGTGACAACAACATGCCGTCGGCCACTTGTGTCATGCAGCCCATAACAATCCGGCCCCGGTCATCATCGGCATTCTGAAACTGCAATAGGGCACACTGTCGGCATGAACCGACTGATCCCATAGCGGGATGCCAGCAAAAGTAAGGTAAATCTAGACCCAGACCGAGCACCGCCTCCAAGACGTTACTACCGTCCTCGACCTCATAGTTCTTACCGTCGATCGAGATGGTCGCCATATCAATGCCCCTCACCAAGTTGCTTATATCGACACCCTCGGCCGTTGATGTGTTGCTCGAAATCCTCTCGGAAATACTTTAATGCGCTAAGCACAGGCTCCATGGCCCCTGGTGCAAGTGCACAGTGGGTATTACCCATTCCCCCAATAAAACGTGCCTTCTCTTCCAACAGAGCGAGATCATCAGTTGTTGCGACACCCTGTTCAAAACGATCAAGCAACTGAACAATCCAGGGAATACCCTCGCGACAGGGCGTGCAAAATCCACAGGACTCGACGGCAAAAAATCGCGCCAAATTACGCACCATGCCAATAGGGCAATGGCGGTCATCAAGCACAATCATCGTGCCCGTGCCCATACGCGAACCCGCTTTGCCAATAACGTCATAGTCCATGGCTAAATCGAGATGCTCAGTCGTCAGAAAATCGGTGGAGCCGCCGCCAGGGAGGAAGCCTCGTAATTGGTATCCATCACGCATACCACCGGCACGGTCTTCAAGAATTTCGCGAATCGGTGTGCCCATGGGAAGCTCCCAAACACCGGGATTTTTCACGTTGCCGCTAGCACCAAATAATTTAGTGCCACTGTCGGCGCCGAGCCCCAAACTCTGATACCAATCGGCTCCTCGGGTCAAAATATGGGTGATGTTGCACAGGGTCTCGACGTTGTTGACGATGGTCGGACGTCCCCATAAACCACTCACTTGTGGAAACGGCGGCTTGGGTCGCGGATTGGCGCGCTTACCCTCTAACGCGTTTATGAGGGCAGTCTCTTCACCACAGATATAACGTCCCGCCGATCGGTGTAAGTGGAGATCAAGTGAGTAGCCACTGCCGAGAATGTTCGAGCCCAAGTAACCAGCGGTATAGCATTCTTGAATGGCAGCAGTGACGCGTTGCGCCGCCACTGTGTACTCTCCTCGAAGAAAAACGTAAGCGACATCGGCCTGTATCGCAAACGCTGCCAAGATCATGCCTTCTAGCAGCTGATGGGGATCCTGTTCCAAGATAATGCGATCTTTGAAGGTACCGGGCTCCATCTCATCGGCATTAGCAATGAGATACTTATGTCCCGGCCCCGCCTTCTCCCCCATCGGTACAAAGCTCCACTTCATACCCGTTGGGAAGCCAGCGCCCCCTCGACCTCGTAAGCGGGAGTCTTTGACTTCCTGCTGACAGGCCTCGGGTGTGCTGTCGGCTAATACTCGACGCAAACCTTGGTAGCCACCATTGGCCTCATAGTCTGCCAACCCAACGGGACTCCCGTCGGAGCGAAGGTTTTGTGTCAATGGACGATCAGTCATGATTGGCCTCGCACTGCAACAAACCCGCGAGATCACAGTCATCGAGATGGGTGTGAAGGTCGTCACCAACCATCATTACCGGCGCGCGATCACAAGCCCCGAGACAGGGCACCGGTATTAAGGTGTAGCGACCGTCGACGGTGGTCTGGCCGTAATCGATACCCAGGGTCTCACTCAATTTTTGCTTAACCGCATCGGCATTACGCAACCAACAACTCACACTGTCACAAAATAAAATGACCTGCTCACCCACCGGCTGCCGATAAATTAAGTTGTAAAAGGTAGCGATACCCTCGAGCTCTTCCGGTGACATTTTTAGCAGTGCGGCGATGGCTTTGAGGCTGCTGTCCGAGACCCAGCCTCGGTGGCGCTGGACGATCAACAGTGCATCGATAGCCGCGCTGTCTCGCCGAGGAATCAAGGCCACCTCATGCTCGATTTCAGCTATCTCTTCGGGACTCAAAGCGGGGATTACATCGAGGTCAGTCATCGGTCTACATCCGCCATGACAAAATCGATGCTGGCAATAATTGCAATCAGATCGGGCACCATTAAGCCTCGGGACAGCAAGGGAATTGTCTGCAAATGGGGAAAGGACGGCGTTCTAATACGTGTGCGATAAGACATGGTGCCGCCATCACTGATCACGTGGTAAGCGTTCTGCCCCTTTGTGGCTTCTATCGGAAAACAACCTTCACCAGCGGGGATAACCGGCCCCCAACTCACCGACAAGAAGTGGTTAATGAGCGTATCAATGTCGTTCATGGTGCGGTCTTTTACTGGCGGTACCGCTAAGGAGTGATCACTCTTGTAAGGCCCCTCGGGCATATTATCGACGCACTGGCGAATAATCTTGAGGCTCTGCCAAATCTCTTCCACACGTACGACAGCCCGATCGTAACAATCGCCACCCGTTGCCGTTGGAATCTCAAAATCAAACTGCTCGTATCCGCTGTACGGCCGCTTCTTGCGCAAATCCCACTCGAGACCACAGGCGCGCAAATTGGGTCCTGTGATACCCCAATCAATCGCCTCGTCTAAGGTACAACGCCCTATACCGACGGTGCGACGCTTGAGGATGGAATTACGCATAGCCATGCGATCCCAGTCGTGAAGTCGCTTGGGCATCGAGTCAATAAAGTCACGCACCAAGGTATCCCAACCCCGCGGCAGATCTTGGGCGACGCCACCAATGCGAAACCAAGCTGGGTGCATGCGGCCACCGGTGATGGCCTCGACGATGCCGAACAAGCGCTCGCGGTCGGCGAACATATAAAAGACCGGCGACATTTGCCCAACGTCTTGCGCAAAGGTGCCGTAAAATACCAAATGGCTGGAAATACGGAACAACTCCGCCAACATGACTCGAATCATCTGTGCTCTTGGTGGCACAGTAATACCCGCCATCTGTTCAACCGCCTGCACATAGGCAAGGTTATTCATCACACCACCGAGGTAATCGATCCGATCGGTGTAGGGAATAAAGGAGTGCCAGCTTTGTCGCTCGGCCATTTTCTCGGCACCCCGATGGTGGTAGCCGATATCGGGCACGGCATCGACAACCACTTCGCCATCGAGCTGCAGAGCGATACGAAAGACCCCGTGAACACTGGGATGGTTTGGACCCAAATTTAAAAACATAAATTCGGTGTCATCATCTTTGCGCTGCATACCCCACTCCTCAGGTACGAAACGCAGCGCTTCTTGTTCGTAATCGAGCCGGTCTTGATCGATGGAATAGGGCTCCATCTCTGTGGCTCGAGCCGGGTGCTCCTTGCGTAGGGCATGTCCCTGCCATGTGGGGGGCAACAAAATGCGACGTAGGTTAGGGTGATCCATGAAGACCACACCAAACATATCCCAGGCTTCGCGCTCATACCAATTAGCCGCGGGCCAAATGCCACAGATACTGGGGATACGGGGGCTGTCACCCAGCAATGCCACTTTAAGACGAACGTCGGCGTTCAACCGAAATGACATAAGGTGATAAACCACTGTGAAATCGGACGCTGGCTGTCCTTCGCGGTGCTGACGCAGGCGCTCGTCGATTACAAAAAGATCGTGCAGCAAGGCGTAATCCGCTTTGAGGGTTGCCATGACACTGCGAATGTCAGCCCCGTCGATCCAAAGTGTTGGCACACCGTCCGAGCCCATCTGCTCGACCCGTATAAAATCATCAATACCGGCTGGCTTTGGATGAGGTCGAGAAGAAGTAGCGACTGATGCAATACTGTTCATAATCGTTACCCTGTACCCGCCCCGGCTCTTAACAGTCGTCCGGAGATCTTAGGAATGTGGCTTGATTGCGTTCCTTTAAAAGCCGGTCGCGATTGGGTTCAAAGGAGGGTTTCACGACGGTTTGATCTCCCATCATCCAGCTTAGGGGACGTCGTTCTTTTGCTACTGAAGCTTGCAACATGGTCAAACCCTGCATAAGGGCTTCGGGCCGTGGTGGACACCCGGGCACATACACATCGACGGGGATTATTTTGTCAACGCCTTGCACAACGCTATAGATGTCATACATACCACCTGAGTTAGCGCAACTGCCCATGGAAATGATCCAACGGGGCTCCAGTAACTGGTCGTACAAATACTTCACCACGGGCGCCATCTTTCGAAAAACAGTGCCCGATATCACCATCAAATCAGCTTGTCGCGGCGTAGCGCGAATAACCTCGGATCCGAAGCGCGCAATGTCGTGGCGACTGGTGAATGAGGTAGCCATTTCAACGTAGCAACAGGACAGCCCAAAATTGAATGGCCAAAGGGAATTGGATCGGCCCCAGGCCAGCATATCTTCTAGACGGGCAAAAAATAGACTGCGGCGAATTTGCTCCTGCACTTCGGCGTCATCGCTCGTGGCAATAACGTCATCGACCCCCGTAAGGCTCCACTTCACACCCGCTCCTCCCTGTTGAGACCCACACGTGTCTTACGTCCCCACTCAAGGACACCCAGACGCCAGGCGTAAATCAGTGCAACCAACAAAACTGCTACAAACACGGACATAGCCGCATACCCCGCCCATCCCAATTCGTAGAAGGCAATGGCCCAGGCAAAAATAAAGACGGTTTCTAGATCGAACAGCACGAAGAAAATAGCAACTAAGTAAAACTCGACGGAAACCGGCAAGTTAGCGTCGCTAGCCGGGACGATACCCGACTCAAAAGGGGCAAGCGTTGCAGGGTCGAGTCGCTTTTGGCCAAGTACCGACGAAAGCGCCAGCATGGTGACCACCAGGCCGACGACAGCTGCGAGGTATAGAAGAAAGGGCCATACAAAACTGTCAGCCATGGGCCATCACCACAACGTCGCGATGGTCAGATACTGAAGCAGACAGGCAATAGGTCGCGCCAGTCGCTGCAGATACAGGGACCGATGTGGTCAAGCGCAAACATCCTGACCGTCTGTTGTTATTATTACATCGCATTGTTGTGGCCTTACGAACACCAAGGCTCTAGCAACCCGCAGGCGGGTTACTCCCGTACCACGAATTGGTACTATTACCGAACAGATCCAGTTCGTCAAATACTAACGATCAGGTGGCCAGCGGTGCCCTCAATGGGGCAGTACCAACTGCCCACTATGGAAACAAGACATGACTGACGAACAGCCCACACCCGCCCAGCAGTTTGCCGAACGAAAAATAGCGATGGCAGATACCAGCCGTCCTGAGGCGATAGCAAAACGTCACACTCGAGGTGGCCGCAGTGCTCGAGAAAATCTACGGGACCTGTTAGACAACAAGCAGCCACTGGAATATGGCGAGTTTGCTGTTGCCGCACAACGCACCCGTCGCTCGCGGAATGAACTATTGCGCGATACCCCAGGTGACGGCGTGCTCACGGTAATAGGCTTGGTGAATAGCCATCTATTTGATGCCAACACCAGCACCACGGCGTTAATCGTCAACGACTACACAGTATTGGCAGGGACACAAGGCTACTTCCATCACAAGAAGATCGACCGACTGTTAGCGGTGGCCGAGCGACGACAATTGCCCATTATTATGTTCACCGAGGGCGGTGGTGGCCGACCGGGTGATACTGATGTTCTAGTGACTATGGGTGGACTCAACGTTCCGACGTTCTATCACTGGGCAGCTCTGAGTGGCCGCGTACCGCGGATAGCGGTGAACCATGGCTATTGTTTTGCGGGCAATGCGGCGCTGTTTGGCGCTGCAGATGTTCGCATCGCAACCCGTAACAGCTGGATTGGCATGGCGGGCCCCGCGATGATTGAGAGTGGCGGGCTTGGTAGCTATCAAGCTACTGAGATTGGGCCCGTTGATGCTCACTTAAAAACCGGCGTGGTTGACATACTCGCCGATGACGAGGCTCATGCCACCGCCCTCGCGAAAGCCGTACTGAGTTACGTTCAGGGAACCATCGCGCAATTTTCTGTGGGCAACCAAGCATTGCTTCGATCAATGCTACCCGACAACCGACGCATGGTATTCGACGTCCGCCGAGTGCTTACACAGGTGGTGGATCAAGGGTCTCTATTAGAATTACGCGCTGGTTTTGGTAGATCCTTATTGACGGGGTTTGCGCGTCTGGCAGGTAAACCCACTGCTATATTAGCCAACGACTGCCGCCACTTGGGGGGCGCCATTGATAATGAAGCAGCTCGTAAGGCCTGCGACTTTTACCGTCTCGCACAGCGTTGGCAATTGCCCTTGGTTAGCTTTGTCGATACACCCGGTTTCATGGTGGGCCCACACAGTGAAGCCGGTGGAGCGCCGGGGGTCATGTCAGATTTATTCGTAGCAGGCGCTCACTTTGACCAGCCACTAGCAACCATTTTTTTGCGTCGAGGCTATGGCTTGGGCGCCATGGCGATGGCTGGGGGTAGCTTTGAAAGACCATTGATCAGCGCAAGCTGGCCCCAAGGTGAATTTGGTGCCATGGGTCTGGAGGGCGCCGTGCAACTTGGCTTCAAGCAAGAGTTAGCGGCCGCCCCAGAAGGACCAGAGCGCGAAGCACTCTACCAACAACTCCTCAACACACTCTACGAACGTGGTCAGGCCACAGAAGCAGCCAGCTACCTGGAAATCGATACTGTGATCGATCCCATCGATACTAGACAGACTATCCTAATGGCTTTTAACGACCTGTAGCACTCGAAGCTAACCGGCGCTTTGTGGCATCATTGCAGCGCTTCAATAAGGACTCTAACGATGCGCTGTAAACCACGTCTAACCGCCACT
>CBFHMA010000008.1:0-27826 GCA_965656775.1 Luminiphilus sp. | reverse complement strand
TCGGCCTGCGCAGTACAGACGCCCATTATTGGCGCCGTATGACCGCTTTCGCACTAATGACACCCATTGGGGTGGTATTAGGCACAGTAATCACCTTGCTGTTACAGAGCCAGTCGGAGCAGCGTTTCGAAGCCCTGTTCGACGCCATTGCCGCCGGGACTTTCCTATATGTGGCATTGTCCGAGATTTTGCCCGGCGAGCTCGAGGATAACGAGCACGTTCACCGCGCCATGGTCAGTACCATCGCAGGTTTACTGCTCATGGCCGTATTAGCGCTATACACATAATTAGGAGATTTTCGTGAGCGAACAAGAACAGTACACGCCTCCCAGAGTCTGGCATTGGGATAGCGAAAACGGTGGCCGCTTCGCCAACATCAACCGACCCACGGCAGGGGCGCAATTTGAGCGTGATCTACCCCGAGGGGAACACCCCTTACAGCTTTACTCGGTAGCCACACCCAACGGCGTCAAAGTCACCGTCATGCTTGAGGAACTGCTCGAGCTCGGTATTGCCGAGGCTGAATATGACGCTTGGCTTGTGAATATTCTCGAGGGCGATCAGTTCAGCTCGGGGTTTGTGGCGGCCAATCCCAACTCTAAAATCCCCGCGTTGGTAGACCACAGCGGCGCCACACCCCAGCGGGTCTTTGAATCCGGTGCCATCTTGCTCCACTTAGCCCAACGCTTTAACCAGTTCTTACCCGAGCAGCCCTCGGAGCGCACTGAAGCACTCAACTGGTTGTTCTGGCTACAGGGGGCAGCGCCGTATCTGGGCGGTGGTTTTGGTCACTTCTATGCCTATGCGCCGTCCAAAATGGCCTATCCTATCGATCGATTTACCATGGAAGTGAAGCGTCAACTTGACCTTCTCGACAAGCGGCTGGCTGACTGCCGTTTTCTATCCGGTAATCACTACAGTATCGCCGATATTGCCACTTGGCCTTGGTATGGTGCTCTGGCCCGAGGCTTACTGTACGATGCGGGGGAATTCCTAGACGTGGGCAGTTACCAGCACCTTCAGCGCTGGACCGAAGAGATCGCCGAGCGACCTGCGGCAAAACGAGGCCGCCTGGTTAACCGAACATGGGGCGACAGCGATAAACAATTGCCCGAGCGCCATCACCGCAGCGACTTCGATCACATACCCTGGCAGGGTTAACATTAGCCGGCAGCCACAGGTCGCTCTGTGGCTTGCCCTTAGGGCATAAAGCGCTACACTGCGCACCGCAACGGCCGGCATCCAATACCATCGAATAAAAAACGCCGCGCTATAAACCTATTCGCTCCTCAAGAGGACTCTGAGCCATGACCGATCTGGATCAGCTGGCAAGTGCAACCCTTATGCATGATGACAACAAAGCGCTGTTAGCGCGCATGCTTGAGACTGCCCTGCAACAGCCCTTGGTGCCTATGGAACCGGCACCTGCCAAGGAGTATATGGAGCAGGTGGCCGTGCGCACTGCCCATGATGACAACGTTGAAATCCGTTTGTTTCAAATGGTGCAACTGAAAAGTAGCGAGCACACCTACGTGATGCGCATCGGGCTGTTTACCGACAATCGCGCTATTGGCCTCGACATTATGGATGCCGAGAACGGGCAGTTTTTCATTCCAGAATCCTGTCCTGTCTGTCAGCTTGCCGCTATTACCGTGAACTGACCCCCGTTGAACGAGCGCATTGCTTACGCCACCCTTGTAGGACTGGTTGCCTATGCTGCGGTAGCCACCGATTTATACCTGCCCGCCCTACCCGCCATCGTTTCGGAGTTCGGTGCTACCGAGGCACAAGGCCAGATGACCCTGAGCCTATTCATGTTGGGCATGGCAGGTGGCCAATTGGTGTTTGGACCCCTCTCCGATTATTACGGTCGGCTGCCGGTTGTCGTCGTGGGCACCCTTTTATTTATCGCCACATCAGCGGCCTGTGCTCTAACCACCAGTATGGAGCTCATGTGGTTAGCACGATTGCTACAGGGTTTGGCGGCTGCCAGCGGCCCCGTGATTGCGCGCGCCATAGTTCGTGATCGCTATCAAGGCAACCGGGCAGCACAGGTGATGTCCATGTTAGGTGCTGCGATGGCGGTGGTACCACTGATTGCGCCAACCATTGGTTCCTGGCTATTGGTATTCGCCGATTGGCGCGCCACCTATTTAGCACTGGCGGTCTTCGGCATCGCGGTCTTGCTTGGCCTTCGCCAGTTTCAGGAATCGGCACCCGCCATCGGCGAGGGCAGCATCGGTATTCTCCGAGTGCTCGGCTTATTCGGCACCTGCCTGCGCAATCCGCGCTTCATCGGCTACCAAATCTGCGGTACTGCCAGTTATTCATCCATCTTGGCGTACTTATCCACGGTGTCGTTTTTCATGATCGACGTATTTGCATTGCCACCTCAGTACTTTGGCTACGCGTTCGCCGTGTCAGTTGCCGGCTTTATGGTGGGCGCTCTGCTCTGCTCGCGCTTGGTCATTCACATTGGCATGGATAACACCCTTGCACTGGGCATGGCGCTGACCTTCGGCGCCGCTATGGGTCAATGGCTGTTCGCTAACGCCGATACCTTGCGCACAGAAGCGCTCGCGGCCTGTTCATTCACCCTATTTTTTGGTATCGGATTGACATCCGCGAATGCCGCTATGGGTGCCGTGTCGCTCTTTCCTCAAGTGGCGGGTGCAGCCTCGGCGATATTTGGTTTCGTGCACGCCGTCGTTGCCGCTGCCACAGGCTTCCTTGCAGGGCAGCTCTACGACGGCACGTTGCTGCCCACCACCAGTATCATGTTTGCATCGAGTGCCGTTGGTTTGCTCGGCATTCCTTTGGCAAGAGGGTTGTTAGGGGGCAAGGACAATCGCTAAGTCCTTGGGGCTGATGGCAAGCTATCCTATGAGCTACCGCCACGAGGTAGTGGAGCTCGAGCGCAAAGCTTTACATAATGCTGACAGTGCTATCAGCCACCCCATGGAGTGACACGTGCATCAGATCAATCAAGATATGGAGGTGCTTACCCAGGCCATTGTTCGCTATGCCGTCGAACGGGTGCGCATGGATCCACCGACCCTCGATGCACCGCGCACCGAGCAAGAACTTAGGGCTATGGCAGGACAGACCATCACCCATGATGGCATCGGTGGCCTCGAAGCACTCAGGCTGTTCATTGATGTGTTAGCGCCGGCATGTATTTCTGTCGATCATCCCCGACTGCTGGCCTTTGTGCCTGCGGCGCCTACGGAAGCGGCTACGCTGTTCGATTTAGTTGTGGGTGCCTCAAGTATTTATGGTGGCACATGGCTCGAGGGCGCCGGCGCAGTCTATGCCGAGAATCAAGCATTACGATGGGTTGCCGACATTGCTGGATTTCCAGCGGAAGCGGGTGGTGTCTTTGTCAGCGGCGGTACCGCGGGCAACCTTTCAGCCCTTGTGGCGGCGCGCCATGAATGGCGCCGACTGAATGAAGATAAACGACTGGTTCGAGGCCTCATCATCTCCTCACGGGGAGCTCATGCATCGGTTAAACAAGCTGCCATGGTGATGGATGCCGATCTTATTGAAGTCGGCGGACATCGCCTTAACGGCGACGATGTCGCCGGTGCCATCGCCGAGTTGTCAGTTGAAGACCGGGAGCGCCTGTTTGCCGTGGCATGCACGATGGGCACCACTAATCTCGGGATCATTGATGATCTGCAGGGTATTGCCGATCAGTGTGAAAGCGCTCAACTGTGGATGCATGTCGATGGCGCTTATGGTGGCGCTGGTCTGGCTGCACCCTCGGTGCGCAACGACTTCATTGGCATAGAACGTGCCGATAGCTTTATTGTGGATCCCCACAAGTGGCTATTTGCGCCCTTCGATTGTTGCGCATTGATCTACCGTGACCCCGCCACCGGGCGACGCGCCCATCGCCAACACGGCGATTATCTCGAGGTACTTTACGACGGCATTTGGAACCCTTCGGATTACGCCCATCACCTCTCGCGCCGAGCGCGAGGCTTACCCCTGTGGTTTAGCCTGGCAACACACGGTACGCAGGCTTATAGCGATGCGGTGGAGCAAACCATTACCGTGGCACAACAAGCCGCCGAGCTCATAGAGCAACATCCACGCTTGGAGCTTGTGGTTGAGCAACACTTGTCGATCTGTGTATTTCGTCGCCTTGGCTGGGACGGGCAGGCTTACTCGACCTGGAGTGACACGCTGTTTAAGAAGGGAACGGCCTTTGTCACCCCTACTAAACATGAGGGCGAAACCGTCTTACGCTTCTGTATCGTCAATCCCCGGACCACCATTGACGATATCAAGCTCATTCTCGATACGCTCTGACCATGACCGACAACCTCCCCTACCGCTGGGACCTACTGCTTCGCTACCGCTTTATTGAAGTCATTGCACTCTGGGAGGGTCGCCTCACTACTCGCCACTTAGTCCAAACCTTTGGCATTGGGCGTCAACAGGCGAGCAAAGATATCAATACGTATAATCGTAGCGTGGGCCCCGGCAATTTGGTGTACAACAAATTTTTAAAGGGCTACGAACCATCAGCGCAATTTGTACCGCGGGTCACTCGCGGCTTATCTGATGAATATCTGCAGCTACTCGCCAATCAAAGCGAGTTACATCGAACCTTCAGCTCGGTGGCTCTTCCCACGGGACAAACCGAGGTTCTGCAACCCCCTGCAAGACCGGTTGCCCATGATGTTTTGCGACCCCTACTTCGGGCTGCTAGAGAACAAGCCCGCATTGAAGTTGACTACGTCTCGGTCAACAACCCCGACCGAGAGGGCCGTATCATTGCCCCCCATACGCTAGTGTGGACCGGCTTGCGATGGCATGTGCGCGGCTGGTGTGAAAAGAACCGCGACTTTCGAGATTTCGTTTTGAGTCGTTTCCGTGGTGTCCCCGACATATTAGGACCGGCGGCCAAGACCTGTAGCGACGACATCGAGTGGAATCGCATCATCACCCTGATATTGCAGCCCGACCCCCGCTTAACCCCTGCACAGCAAGAGGTAGTTGCCACCGACTATGGCATGTCGGACGGATGTTTGACCATCAAGCTCCGTGCACGCTTACTGGGCTATCTGTTGAAATTGCTGAATATTCCCAGCGGGGAGTTACTGGACGACCCAAGAGCCCAGCAGGTGGTCATTGCAAACCGCGAAGACGTGGCGCCCTGGTTACTGCCCTAGCATCTGCAAGGGGCCTTTGGCGCACTGCTGATAGTGAGGTTAATCACACCCTCCGGTCGATTTCGTGAGCTAACGCACAGATTCAGACGCCCAATCTGCAGCACTCCCTCGGCGACTTTAAGGTGTGCCCATACCCCATTGGCATAGGTCGTCAGGAGACAACACCATGAATATTCAAGCCAAGTTCGATGCCCATAAACTGGCGCCGCTCAACGCAGATCATACACAGCAGCACTATGATAAAGCGCTGCGTACACTCAACTTCGAGCAGGTTTGCAGCCTTCGCGTACAAGAGAGTTTGGGCTGGGGATTAGCGTTCATCCGCCGCCCCATGTTCCAACAGCCGGTCGCTGTGATTGTGAAAGATGAGTGCTATCGGGTTATTACCGCAGAGGGCGATCTGAAGCCTTTGCATAGCATCCAAGGTGATTACTTGTTCTGAAAGGGATTCAGGCTAGCCAGCCTCACCATTAACACCCCTGCGACCACACCCACTACCCCACCCACAAGGGTGGGCAGTAACGCACCCCACGGCTCGAGGGCGGTAGCCAAAGTCTCTATACCATGAGCGATGGTCGGTGATGCATGAAGGAGAATGCCACCGCCAACCAGAAACATGGCACCAGTACCTACCACTGACAAGGTGCGCATCAGGCGTGGCGCGAAAGCCAGCAAACCGCGACCCGTGGTTCGACTGATGCGACCCCAAACCCCCGCTTCGGCATGCCCCTGTAACAGCACGCCTAAATCATCGATCTTGACGATACCCGCCACCAAACTGTAAACGCCCACGGTCATCAAGCTGGCAATGCCCGCTAATACAACCAGTTGTATTAGCAAGCTTTGCCCGTCAACCACACCCAGGGTCAATACAATAATCTCAGCCGATAAAACAAAGTCAGTTCGAATTGCGCCACGTATTTTGTCACGCTCGAACGCGACCAGGTCGCTATCCGGTTTCGCAAGCTCAGCCAGGGCATTAGCACGCTGTGTGGAATCGGAACCTTGGCTACCGTGTAATAGCTTCTCTGCGCCCTCGAAGCACAAATACAAGCCGCCACACACCAGTAGAGGGGTAATAAGCCAGGGTAGCCAAAGAGAAATCATTAAGGCCACAGGCACCAGCATCAACTTGTTGACGGCGGAACCTTTTGCCACGGCCCAAACCACAGCCAGCTCACGCTCGGGTCGCACGCCCAATACTTTCTCAGCATTGACCGCTAAGTCATCCCCTAAAACCCCCGCTGTCTTCTTCGCAGCCACCTTCGTCATGGCTGCCACGTCATCCATGAGCGCGGCCATATCATCGAGTAAAGCGAGTAATGTGGCCACCGCCATGGACTTACCTCTAACCTCGACGCCGACGAACGGAGGGTTGGCGCATCGTTGATTTTGGAATTCGAGGCAATTTGCCGGTCGCTAAATAGCGATGGGTTGTTTCTTGTGAACGGATGGTAGCTGCGCGTTTGGCCGCCTTCGGCAACTGATTCGACTGCTCAGCGTCGAGTCGACGGGCCTTTACATTGTCGTACCACTGCTGGTCGAGCACCTGTTGCAGCAACACTTGAGCGTCGTCGTCGAGCACCGGACAGAGGACTTCAACCCGATAATCGATGTTGCGGGTCATCAAATCAGCGGACCCGATGAAGTATTCGGCGTCACCTCGGTTGTGGAATACGTATACCCGGGGGTGCTCGAGATAACGATCAACAATGCTGATGCCCTCGATGTTATCGGAGATACCTTCAACACCCGGCACAAGGGAACACATACCCCGCACAATGAGACGTATTTCGACACCCGCTTGGCTCGCCTCATACAATTTTGCTGTCAGTTGGCGATCGACCAAGTTATTACATTTCAGCGTAATAGCGGCGCGATATCCGGCACGGGCATGCTGGATTTCTCGCTCGATGCGGTCGACGAGCCCAGGGCGAGAGCTATGGGGTGATACCAACAAGCGCTGATACTCGGGTCGACGATAGGTGTATTTCAGAAAATCAAAGACTTTAGCGACATCCGAGCCGATGGTTTGATCAAAGGTGATCAATGAGAAATCGGTGTACAGCCGAGCAGTTTTCTCGTTGAAATTCCCGGTACCTATATGGCTGTAATAACGTAGGTCACCCTGCTCTAAGCGCTCAATGAGAAACAACTTGCTGTGTACTTTGAGTCCCGGAATACCAAAAATCACTTCAATGCCCGACTCAGTGAGCCGCTGCGCCCAATGAATATTGGCCTGCTCATCGAAACGGGCAGCCAGCTCTACAACAACCATGACTCGCTTGCCGTTGTTTTTCGCATTGATCAGTGCATCGACCACCCTCGAGTTTTTAGCCACTCGATACAGGCAGATCTTGATACCCAAAACATCCGGGTCGAGTGCCGCCGTCTTTAGGACATCGACGATGTAGTCAAAGGGGTGATAGGGAAAATAAAGAAAGACGTCTTTCTCACGGATATTTGCAAACAGGCTGGCCTCGTCTTCGAGACGATCAATACGAATAGGTGGCAGTGGCTTGAATTCTAGGTATTTCGGTCCAGCATTGGGAAAATCAATGAAATCCTTCGAATTGTGATAGCGACCACCACCAATCATGCTGTCGTATTTACCGAAACCAAATCGTTTTCTAAGGTAGACCAGCAGACGCTCCGGCATGTCTTCGTCGTACACAAACCGTACCGCATCGGCACGCTGGCGTTGCTTAAGACTGGTTGCCATGCGCTCGATAAGACTCTCGTTAATACCGACGTCAATTTCTAACTCGGCATCGCGAGAGAACTTAAAGCAATACGCCGAGATAGACTCAATGTCGAATACACCACGAAATACGCGGGGCAAACAGGCGCGAATAATATTATCGAGCACAATGAATACCCGCCCGGCATGGCCTTGCCGACGGGGTATTTCAATAAATCGACCGAGTCGATCGGTGGGCACCTCAAGCACCGCGAACTGGGGACCGGTGGCGGTCTCCATATCGACCGCGAGGTACAGTGATTCATCCGCTAAGTTGGGAATAGCCAGCTGATCGCGCAGCAAAATGGGTTCAAGTTCCGGTAACACCTTGTCGTCGAAAAACGACTCCACAAAAGCCAGCTGGCCCGCGTCAAGTTGTGCTTCGTTGATAAGATAAATGCCGCGCATACCCAGCTGCTTGAGCACGGAGCCATAAACCTCTTCAAACTCGTCTTGTAGCGCCAGTACCCGAGTTTGAATTGATGCAAGCAGATCTTTAGCCTTTTGCCGTTGCGCACCCGATGACACCGATATCAAACGACGCACCTCGGCCACGCGCACCCGAAAGAACTCATCGAGATTATTCGAAAAAATACCCAAGTAGCGGACGCGCTGAATGAGGGGTACCTCTGGGTCACGCGCCTCTTGCAGGACGCGGGCATTGAATGACAGCCAGCTTAATTCGCGGGGGAAAAAATGCGCCTCGTCAAGATCAGCAAGGCGTCGATCGATGGGGTTTAGCTCGACCATGGGACTCCGGTCATAACCGCAAGGGCGGAAAAAAATTTAGGGTTTCAATGTCAACGTATCGGTACGCAACAAGCCCAAAGCGGCTTCCGCGGTATTACCCAGCACCTGCGCTTTAACGCCCTTTCGACCCACAGTACCCATGACCACCAGCTGTGCATTCAGTCGACTGGCTTCCGATACAATAGTCTTGCCCACCGGCCCACGCTTGAACATAAAGGCTGATTGGGGCAACCCGGTTAGCTCAGCGAAATCCACAAGCTTCGGTTCTAGCGCTTTGTGTTGTTCTTCGGCCCAAGTGCGCGGATCGATGAGATCGAGCTCTGCTAGTACCGTAGGCACATCGATCACACACAACACTTTCAGATCAGTCCCCAGTATTTCCGCATAATGTCGCGCGGTCAGCACCACGTCGCGATTCAGCCTTTGCTTCACTTTGGTGGTGGTTCCGAGATCTACCGTCGCCATAACCGTCGAGCCCCGCTTCCACCGCTTCTTGCTCACTAGCAAGACCGGTACCGAGCACTCTCTTAACAGATGCCAGTCAGTAGAGGTGTGTCCCAAACTTTCGGACTTGTGTCGACTTTTCACCACCACATCACAGTCTTTGGCAGCACGTTTGATAATCCAGTTATGGATATCCTCGGCCCACACGACCTGAATGCGAATGCCGTGCTTGTCACCGGCAATCGACGCCACCCGCGCCTCAAGAGAGGCTTTGCGTTCGCTCAACAGTTGTTTCTTGATGTTAGCAGCGGTATCGGCATCGACTTTTAAGCGCTTCAAATCGGTGTAGGTAAAAGCGACCACTTCAGGCTCAAGATCCATTTCGGTCGCCAGTGCCAAACCACGAGCGGTGGCTGCACACTTATCTTCAATATCGGCAACGATTAATAACTTGCTCATGGGTATCTCCAATCAGGCGTCGGGTGCATTATAAAGTCCGTGGGTGTCGCACGCACGGTAATTACACCGTCAGCTACTTAGACGTATCGTGCCGTCCAATAAATGTCGTTGCCAGTTCAGCACAAACCGAGGGCGCCTCGAGTGGCACTAAATGACCGCCGGCAACAACCTCCAATTCCAGCGCTGGCATGGCTTGCTGCCACGCTTTAAGTGCTGTGGGCGTCAAAACATCACTGTCTTGACCCGCTATACCCAACATCGGCAGCTTCAGTTGACGCAAGCGTGACAGCATATACGGGGCCGACCGATAGACACACGCCTCCCAAGCACCTGCCCAGCGCAAAGTAACACCCCCGTCCGCCATGGCCGAGTGGCCCGCGTACACGTAGTGCCACAACACCTCATCATCGATGTTGTTGAAGGGCCGCTTACTGCGATAGAAATCAAATGCTGCTTGATGGCTATCAAACCGATGGGGGCGGTTTAGGGCCCGGCGAGTGATGGTCATTTCACGACGCAGCAAGCGCATCATGACCGCGCCCGCCAACAATACCGAGCGGGGCATGAGTACCGGATCAAGGGCAATCACACCCTTAAAATAGCGGGGTGCATGAAGTGCTGCCAGCATCCCAGCGACGGCTCCCATCGAGTGTCCAACCAGCCATACTGGGCCCGCCTTCGAGCGCGCTAAGGTGTTGATCAAATCTTCAGCATAGACTCGCCAGGGCAGAAACCGTGGTACAGGCGTCGACTGCCAGAGGGGGCGATGTTCCAACGTCAGGATCTGGCCACAACCCTCTAGGTGCTCGAATAACTGCTGATAACTACCCGGTGGATAACCGTTGGCGTGCGCAAATACAATTTGAGGGCCCTCACCAGTCGTTGATCCGTCGACTACAGAGCCCTGTCTATCCATTAACTGCTGCATCAACGATGTTTCCTGGCGGTGAGATTACGACGCATAAATGCTGGCGCCAGTTTAGGTGAGATTATCGTAATACCACAAAGCCATATACAAAAAGGCGGCAAAAGCCGCCTTTTTGGTGAGTTAGATGGAACGTTGGTCCACCCGTGAATTGCCCTACAGTTTGGAAAATTCACGATTAAGATCATAACGACGAGACGTCACATAGCGCTCCATGGTTTCGACCCGCTGCATAGCGGCATCGAGCCGCGCTCGTGCTTTGCGCAACCGCTCGGAAGGGGCTTCGGAATACGTGAATACTTTGCGCTTCCGATAGGTATGAGCATTCTCATCGTACTCCATTGCCACCTCGTACTGGGTCGCACTGTCATCCCACCTATTGGGCTTCGGTGCCAATAGGAACCAGCCCGCGAGATAGGCCCAGAACGCAATGGATCCAGTGAATATCAGCAATGCCAGGGCACCAAGGCGTACGATCCAGGTGGCAACATCCCAGTGATCAGCCAGACCCGCGCAGACACCACCTAACCAACCCCTCGTGCGATTGCGATACAACCCCATACCCCAACCGCGACGTTTGCGGTCGCGCATCCCCTGTCGATCATCATCCTCAAAACGGTTACCCATGATTCACTCCTTGTGATCATTCTGTTTGCGCCAACTGGGATGGTCGGCATCCAAAATCGACTCGAGTGTGGCAATGCGGTCGGTGAGTTTATCGACGGTTGCCAGCATGTCATCGAGATTGCTTCGATCTTCTTCAGTCAAGCTACGACTGGACCGATTCAAGCTGCGGTAGTGCATGACGATCCAAGTTGGCGCCACGATGACCATGAACAGCACCGTCGGCACAAACAACAATTCAAGTGGATCCATTAATGTTTTCCTCGTTCAACGTCTTAGGGTCTTTGGCATGTAATGGTTCTGATTGCCTTGCCCTATGAGTGTAAACAGCCATCCCTGGCCTTTCATCCATCCCTGGAATCGGTTCAGCTGTCGGCTTTAGGTTCGCCGCGGCTATTCATTGATGCCTTTAAGCGCTCTAGCTCATCTGACAGCCATTCGTCTTCTTGCAGCGCGTCGATTTCAGCCGCTAAGCCGCCCTCACGCCCCAGATCCATGGCTTCAAGCTCACCTTCCATGTTGTCCATTCTGCGTTCGAACTGATCAAACTTGTTAAACGCATCGTCCAACGCTGAGCGATGAATCTGGCGTTTAACGGCCATACGGGATTGCACCGTCTGGGAACGCATCAAAAGTGCTTTTTGCTTTGCTTTTGCGTCCGATAGCTTCTGTTGTAACTGACCAATTTCCTCATCGAGCTGGAGAATGTGCTCATCCGCGGCTTCCAGTTCGGTGGCTACCGCCTTTAACTCATCTTCCACCGCCCGCTTTTCCTGCAGTGCCGCTCGAGCAAGATCCTCACGGCCTTTGCTAATGGCAAGCTTGGCTTTGTCCTCCCATGCTCGCGCTTCTTCAGCAATACGCTCATGGCGACGTGTAGCAGTTTTGCGATCCGCCATGATGCGCGCAGACGAGCTGCGCACTTCGACAAGCGTGTCTTCCATTTCTTGAATGATCAGGCGAATCATTTTTTCTGGCTCTTCCGCACTGTCCAATAGCGCGTTGATGTTCGAATTAATGATGTCTGACATACGAGAAAAAATACCCATGGTGAATCTCCTTAATTAACGTGAGGTGCCGGAGCGTCCGGGATTAAAAGCCATACAACCTAGCCAGTAGGTCACTTCAATGGCCCCCGCCACTGTCACAAATGCCGCAACCGCAACCGCTGTGCCCGCTAGTGCAGCCACTAGGCTGCACCCCAACAACACAACTGTGTAGACCGCAAACCGCTCATCAATAACGTCCACTGTTAAACTCCTATCGTCCATGAAGGATGGGCTTCCATGCCCTGGGGAAACCGGCCACTCCGGCATCCTCACGAGTGATTAAGCGAATTCGATGCCAAAACAAAAATAACCATATAAAACAATGATTTATTGTTTTGTGTCCCGCTTCAGCATTGCAATCCACACCACCTTTAGGTAGAAAGCGCTAGATATTGTTATAAAAATACCTCCTAAGGTAAAAAGTGCAGAAATCACCTCAAAACATGATTGGACAATCTGCAGCTTTGGCTGCGGCCCTCGATCACGTATCGCTGCTGGCAGAAATTGATCGCCCGATTTTGATTATTGGCGAGCGCGGTACCGGCAAAGAACTGGCCGCTGAGCGCGGCCATTACTTATCGCCTCGATGGTCAGGCCCACTGATGAAAGTGAATTGTGGTGCTGTCGCCGAAACCCTTCTAGAAAGTGAACTATTCGGTCACGAGGCCGGCGCGTTTACAGGCGCCACTCGGCAGCACATTGGGCGTTTCGAGCGGGCGGAAGGCGGCTCTTTGTTTCTCGATGAACTGGGAACCATGTCACTGCAACTTCAAGAAAAGCTGTTACGGCTTATTGAGTACGGGGAATTTGAACGCGTAGGCGGACAGAAAACCTTGCGAGTCGATGTGCGTGTTATCGGTGCCACTAATGCCGACCTACCCAGTCTTGCCGATGCCGGCCAATTTCGCTGGGACCTATTGGATAGACTGAGCTTCGACGTGGTGCGCCTGCCACCCCTGCGCGAGCGACTGGAAGATATTGAAGAATTAGCCAACCACTTTGCCATCAAACTCTGCGCTGAGCTCGGCTGGTCAGTGTTTCCCGGCTTCAGCGCAGATGCCATGGCGCAACTGCAAGCCCACACATGGCCGGGTAATGTGCGGGAACTGAAAAATGCAGTCGAACGATCCATGTTTAGATGGGGGCGTAGAAACGATCCGGTTGAACGGGTTTATTTGGATCCCTTTGGTCGCGATAAAACCCCATCGTCGGTCATGATCAAGCCCTCAGATGAGACTGACGCGGTTAGCACCGATGCCAAACCACCCCACTGGCCCATTGACCTTCGCGCTGAGCTCAGCGCGCTAGAACGCCACTATCTTCTGCAAGCACTAGATGCCTCCGATGACCATCAAAAAGTGGCAGCATCTAAACTGGGCCTGAGTTACGATCAGATGCGCAATACCTTGCGTAAACATGGCATTCACACTCGCCCAAAGCGCCAACCCCAGAGCTAACCCCCGCGTCCCCACGAGGCTGACATGACTCTATTTCTCGATGACCCCCAGCTCCTAAAAACCCGTGCCTACATCAACGGACACTGGTGCGATGCGGACAGTGGCGAGACCCTCGACATTTACAACCCCGCTAACGGTAATCCTATTGCCAGTGTCGCCAAGGTGGGTAGCGAGGAAACTCGACGAGCCATTGAAGTAGCCGAGCAGGCTTTTACCCAGTGGCGTCAGGTACCTGCCAAGCAACGCGCGCAGCTGTTACGCCGCTGGTTTGATCTGGTCATGGCACATCAAGAGGATCTAGCCGTCATCATGACCTGTGAGCAAGGCAAGCCCCTGGCTGAATCTCGCGGGGAAGTTGCCTATGGTGCCGCTTATATCGAGTGGTTTGCCGAGCAGGCCAAACGTATTGACGGCGATGTCATACCGGCGCCAAGTGCCGACAAGCGTATTGTTTGCATCAAACAACCGGTCGGGGTGGTAGCGGCCATCACACCCTGGAATTTCCCAAACGCCATGATCACGCGAAAAGTGGCGCCTGCATTGGCTGCCGGATGCACCGTTGTTGTAAAACCCGCGAGCGAAACGCCCCTCTCCGCCCTAGCCCTTGCTGAACTCGCTCATCGCGCCGGCCTACCGCCAGGGGTTTTCAATGTTGTGGTTGGGAGCTCAGCGGCAATCGGCGGCGAGCTCACCCGCCACCCGGCAGTTCGTAAACTGACGTTTACTGGGTCCACCCCAGTGGGCAAACAGTTAGAAGCCGAATGTGCCGCAACCTTGAAAAAAACATCGATGGAACTGGGTGGAAACGCACCCTTCATCGTCTTCGATGATGCCGACCTCGACGCGGCGATACAGGGCGCCATGATTTCCAAATACCGCAATAGTGGTCAAACCTGCGTCTGTGCCAATCGTTTGCTGGTGCAGGAAGATATTGCCGAAGAATTTACTGCGAGGCTGATACAGGCAACTTCTCAACTCACTTTGGGTAATGGATTACATGATGGGGTACAGCTGGGGCCACTGGTGAACACTAAGGCGGTCAATGATGTGGACGATCTGGTTCAACGATCGGTGACCGCCGGCGCCCGGGTAGCCCTGGGTGGACAGCGCAGCGAACTGGGTCCCTGCTACTACCAGCCCACTATATTGACCGGTGTGACCGCTGATATGCCGGTATTTCGCACCGAAATTTTCGGTCCGGTGGCGCCCATCGTGACATTCAAAGACGAAGCAGACGCTATCAGGCTCGCCAACGACACTGAATTCGGCTTGGCAAGCTACTTCTACACGCGCGATATCGGGCGCGTATGGCGCGTTGCCGAGGCACTGGAATACGGCATCGTTGGCATCAATGAGGGCATTATTTCCAATGAAATGGCGCCCTTCGGCGGTGTCAAGGAATCGGGATCAGGCCGCGAGGGGTCCAAGTACGGTATCGATGACTACCTCGAAATTAAATACATGCTAATGGGTGGTCTCGATCGCTAGCGGGTTGCCAGAGCTAGCCTCGGGCCATGAGCCCTTGATAAGCTCCCGAATACCCTCGGAGATGGCGATGACGCGATCGAAAAGCCGGTATTTAAACGGCACAAGCCGGCTCGGCTCGGGGTTATCGACCCGCCGCGACAGCACGCAGGGCAGGCCCAAGGACTGTGCGGCCAGCCCACCCAGGATGTCAGCACCGCGCCGAACGAAATAGTGGCACCACAGGGACAAATCAATATTACTGCCAGCCACCCTGAACCATGCCCTCGATAAGATAGAGTACTTGCTGTGCACCTCCGTAGAGGTAACGCCCTGCCTCAATGTGCGCAACGATGGGATGATCTGACGCTGTCGCGTTGGTCGTCACTGTGCACCGTTCTCAAGACGCTGCATCTCTCGAGCGATAGTTTCGGGTGAGCTTGTATGACGTGCTATCAAACGATACGCGGCAGGCACTAAATACAATGTAAATAGCGTCGCCAAACTCACTCCAAATAGCACCACCACACCCAGCACATTACGACTGGCGGAGCCCGGACCCGTCATCAACACCAGGGGCACAGCGCCGATCAAGGTCGATAAGGTGGTCATCAGTACCGGTCGCAGCCGCAATCCAGAGGCCTGCACAATAGCGTCATCGAAGGGCACGCCCCCATCGCGCACCTGATTGATAAACTCCACAAGCAGAATACCGTTCTTTGTGGCGATGCCGATGAGCATTAACAGGCCAATTTGGCTAAATAAATTGAAGGTTTCACCGGTAACCAAGAGTCCAATGAGACCCCCCAACAGCGCCAGAGGTACCGTGACCATGATCACCGCCGGATGAACAAAGCTCTCAAACTGTGCTGCCATCACCAAAAATAGCACCAACAACGCCAAGCCCAAGGCAAACGTAATGTCATTACCCGATTCTTTGTAATCCTCTGACTGCCCCTTGTACGCCACCTTAGCCACGGCCGGCAGCTCCCGGGCGACTATGGTTTCTAGCGCTTCCAATGCCTCGCCCAGGGATACACCTTCCGCGGGGCTGCCGCTGATAGTCACCGCACGCAGCCGGTTATAGCGATTAAGATCGGCGATACCTGCCCGGCTATCGGTGGTTAACAGATTCGACAGGGGTACCAGCTGGCCATTAATCCCACGCACTTGCACGTTCTCAATATCGGCCGGTGTCATGCGCTGGTAGTCCTCAAGCTGCACAATGACCGAGTACTCCTCGCCATCCGCTGAGAACGTCGTCACCTCTTGCTCGGTCATGAGCACCTGTAAGGCTTCGGCAACTTCACGAGTTGTTACCTCGAGGGCCGCGGCACGCGTCGCATCGATAGCGACGTGTATTTGCTGCTGCGTCTCTTTCAAATCCGAGGTCAACATACCGAATAGTCCGGTCTCCTGTGCTCGCGCCATCACGAGGTCACGCCACTGGGCGAGTTGCTCGTAGTCGGGCCCCTGAAGGACGAACTGTACCGGCGTATTGGGCCCCCGTTGCCCGAGGCCTGCGGGCAAATAGACCATTACCCGTATGCCGGGGATACCCTGCCAGGCTGCCAATATCTCATTACGCAGATCAAAGGTGCTGTAGTCACGCTGATCTTGGGGCACTGTTGATATGCGAAGAAACGCCTCGGTCGGTGCCGTAGCATTAAAAAATGGCGAGACAAAGAGCACCCGTGTCAATGTGCCCTCGTCATGGCCTTTGAGGACGGCAGGCTGTAGGGTTTCGATGATAGAACGCATGCTGGTCATGTTGGTGCCCTCGGGAGCCATCACCCGTGCCATGACCGCGTCCTGATCCTCAACAGGTACATACTCCCGCTCGAGTAAGTTGGTCACCGGTGCAATAGCGGCAATGGCGCCGATGATCAGCGGTAGCGCCAACCAGGATCTCGGCAACAGCCAGCGCAGACTCACTTCATAGGCGTGACGGATCGTGGCCATCACCGAATTCATGCGGGCGGTTAAGGCGCTGGGACGCTTAGTTACCGATAGCAGTTGGCTGCACATCATGGGCACCAACGATAATGCCATGACTGACGACACCACCACACCGGATGCGATGGTCACCGCCAATTCAACGAATAGCTTAGCGGTGGCGTCTTGTAAAAATAGCACCGGACTGAACACGGCCAATAACACCGCCGTTGTGGCAATGACAGCGAAACCAACCTGCTGTGCGCCGCGAGCGGCCGCCAATAACGGCGCTTCACCGTCTTCAATGCGCCGATAAATATTCTCAAGTACCACAATCGCATCATCGACCACCAAGCCAATCGCCAACACCATGGCCAATAACGTGATTAGATTGATCGAGTAGCCCAACGCCTGTAACGCGATGAGCGCTCCAAACAAGGAGATAGGGATACACACCACGGGTATTAGCGTGGCTCTGAATGTTCCCAAAAATAGCAAAATCACCAGTGCCACAAGGGCAATCGTCAATCCAATGGCGGAATACACGCCATTGATCGCCGCCCGAATAAACGCCGAAGCGTCGCCCGACGAGGCAATACCCATACCCTCCGGCAGATCCGCCCGGATGGCTTCTATCTCGCGATTGACCGCATCTAAGACTTCCACCGTGTTGGCTGTCGACTGTTTTACGACACCCATCGACATACTGTCTTGGCCGTTTGTCAGAAAAATGCGCCGCGTGGTCGAGGCGCCCTCTTCAACCCGGGCCACCTCTCCCAGGCGCACCAAATGCCCATTGTCTGCAGATGCAACCACCAACTGACTAAAGTCATCGGCGCTGCGATAACCCCGTGCCACACGCACGGGAAACTCTCGCTCTACTGACTCAAGCCGACCGGCGGGTAGTTCAAGATTTTCACGGCGCAATGCCACAGTAATGTCGCTTACTGTTAGCCCTCGGGCACTCAGCTTTTCGCGATCGAGCCAGATTCGCATCGAGCGCTGGGCACCGCCAAATAGATTGACCGTGGCTACCCCGGGTAGCACCGCAAAGCGGTCGACAATATAGCGCTCTGCATAGTCGGTGATGTCCATCATCGACAAATTGCTAGCCTCTAGACTGATATACACCAAGGGTGAGGCAGCACTATCGGCTTTGGTTACCTGTGGGCGTTCAGCCTCTTCGGGTAGGCGGCGAGAGGCCCTGGCAACACGATCGCGGACATCATTAGCCGCGGCGTCAATATCGCGACTGAGCTCGAACTCAACGGTAATCGACGAGCGGCCATCGCTGCTACTGGATCGTATTGAGCGAATACCCTCAATACCCCCGATCTCGTCTTCGATGGGTTGGGTGATTCGTTTTTCGACGACATCAGCAGACGCACCCTCGTACTGCGTGTTAACCGATACCTGGGGCGGCGCGATATCAGGGTACTCGCGGGTGGATAGCTGGCTAAATGCCATGATCCCAAAACTGACCAATAACAGGGCAATAACCGACGCAAACACCGGTCGACGCACCGAAATGACGGGCAGCATCATGGTGCGCGCAGCCCCTCATAGGAACCTGTTGGGCGGTTTGCTAGTACATTAACAGCGGCACCCGGGCGCAATAACATTTGGCCTTTCACGACCACTTGCTCGTCTTCAGTGACACCCTCCTCGACAATGATAAGCCCGGGTAACCGTCGACCTAAGGTGATCGATCGCCGCTGAGCGCGACCCGCATCATCGACCACAAAGACCGTGCTGCGATCACCACTCTGGAGAAGCGCGCTCTCTGGCACCACCACACGCTCGTGCCGACCAGCGGCTACCGACACGCTCATGAGCATACCTGGGCGCAGCTGGAGTGCCTCGTTGGGTAACAGCACTCTCACTTCAAAGGTGCGCGTGACCGGATCGATACGACTACCAATACGCTCGATGACGCCGGGAAACGGTGTGTCTGGCCAGGCTGCGGAGTGGGCATCAATCACATCACCCAGGGCCACCTCCGCATAAAATACTTCGGGCAAGGTGAAATCCAACTTCAGTGGCTGCACTGAATCAAGCTCGGCAATCACCGTACCCGGGGTTAACAATGCGCCAACGCTGATGCGCCGAAAGCCAATAATCCCCGTGAAAGGCGCTACAATGCGCCTATCGGCGACCTGACTCTCAATCGCCGCGAGCCGGGCTTCACTGGCATCAACCCGCGCCCTCGCCACGTCAATTTCTGCAGCGGTTGCAATATCTCTGCCCAAATTCGTCAACCGGTCGTACTGTAGTTGGTTCTCGCGGAGGTTGGCACGGGCTTCACTGAGCATGGCCAACTGCTGGGCACTCGTGAGCTCTGCTAGCACTTGTCCCCGCTGCACCTGTTCACCACCCTCAAAATAAACAGCACTGACCTGCTCTGTGACTTTGGCCGTGATGCTCACCGACTCGCTGCCGAAGAGCGTACCAACGGCATTAACCTGGCGAGCCACGTCGCGACGTTCAGCTGTCGCCACCTCAACGGGCACCGGCGCCTCGGCGCGTGCTCCGGATGGGGCTTGTTCGCTGTCACAAGCGCTAACAATAAACAGCACACTCGCCAGCGCGAGTACCGTGTGAAATGACTTCAAGAGACGTCCAGTGGTTCGGTGTAGGGGCGACTATCTTACTCTTGGCTCGGGAGCAGTTAAATAAGACCTTCGGCCGTCACAAAATCGAGGGTAGCATCGAGTGCTCGCCCTAATTTCTCGATCATCTCGTCGACATGACGTTCGGTGATAATCAAGGGCGGGCACACAGCAACGCGATTACCACCCAGAGGCCGGATGATGAGCCCATTGTCTTCGGCTGCCTTGGCACAGTACTGCCCTACTTTCATACCCTCAAAGGCTCGCTTACTCGGTTTATCCGCCACCAACTCCAGAGCGCCGATCATGGCCATTGCCGACACCTCGCCCACTAATGGATGCTCAGCAAAGCGATGCAGTTGTTGCTCCAGATAAGTGCCCACCTTGGCGGCGTGCTCAAATATGGCGTCTCGTTCGTAGATGTCGAGTACCTTGTTGGCAATGGCACAACCTAGGGGATGACCGCTGTAGGTATAGCCATGACCAAACACCCCCAGTTCGGCAGCGGGCCCTGAAATAGCATCGACAATGTCGCCGGAGACAATGGCCGCTGATACCGGCACATAGGCCGACGACAAGGCCTTGGCGCAGGCCATCATGTGTGGTCTCAGCTGATAGCGATCGGCACCAAAGGCCGTACCTAACCGACCAAAGCCACAAATGACCTCGTCATCCCAAAGCAGAATGCCGTATCGATCCAGCACCTCGGTGATCGCCTCAAAATACCCCTCTGGCGGAATGATGACCCCACCGGCACCGTTGACCGGTTCAGCGATCATGGCTGCGATGGTGTCGGGACCCTCGGCCAAAATGAGAGCTTCAAGTTCGCGCGCACGCCTAGCCACAAAGTCCTTTTCACTTTCACCGGCCTCGGCGCACCGATAATAGTAAGGTGCACCGGTACGCAAGACCCCAAGCGCCTCGAAAGGCAGCTGGAAATGCGCATGATTGGGGGCCAAACCGGTGAGGGAGGCTGACGCCAGCGTCACACCGTGATAACCCTTGTCCCGAGCAATAATCTTGGTGCGTTGAGGCTTCCCACTCGCCTCAGCGTAATAGCGCACCAGCTTCACTAAGGTGTCGTTAGCATCGGAGCCAGAATTGCCGAGGAATACCCGGGCGTCGTCCATGGGCACCATGGCTGCCAATCTGTCGGCCAGAGCCATTGCCGCCGGGTGTGTTTTACCACCAAACATATGGCCGAAGCTCAGCTCACGCATTTGCTGGGTTGCGGCCTCGATGATTTCTTCATTGCCATAACCTAGGGCCGTGCACCAGAGCCCAGCCATTCCCTCTAGATACTGCTTACCGTTTTTGTCGTATATGTAGGCCCCTTCCCCATGGGTTACCACCATGGCTTCAGGCGCAGCGGGATTGGTCGAGGGGTAGAGCATGGCAGTCATGGCAAATATCCTGCGGTCGAAATCGGAGTCGGTTATTAGGTGTATTGCAGAGTGCTGAACGTAGCTTGCTATGCGCTCTAGGCCAAGTCCCCCGCTGGGGTAACACCGGTGGCCCGCCCCCTTAACGGATCATTCTGTCACCTAGTGGGAGGTCACGCGCTCCTTACCACAGCGCTTGCAGCGGTAACGGGTTACCAATTCACCCCGGCGCACCGCAAAGGGGTCGGACGTCACGACCTGCCACTTGTGGTGGCCATTGCGGCAGAGGGTGTTAGCGGCAGCGGTTTTGACCGGCCGACCTTTGAATGGAATGACGTCTGCCATGGGTGTGTCCGTTCCGTTCACGCGCTTGAGCGTGCTCTGGTGACAGCGTTCGCCCAACGCAGTTTACGGGCGGCGCGCTTCGATGCGGATAACGCTACGGCAAACTCTCGCTCTGACGCCCACACATCGCTGATCGCTGCGGTTGACGACCACAATCCCACCCCAAGACCGGCCAGGAAGCAGGCACCAGCGACTGTGGTCTCTAGAACCTTGGGTCGAATGATCTTGCGCCCTAGGTAGTCGGCTTGCAGTTGCATCAACAAATTATTGGCCGCAGCACCACCATCAACCCTCAGTGGTCGCAGCCGCTTACCGAGCACCTGCTCCATGGCCACTAAAATATCGGCATTTTGCAGAGCCATTGCGTCCAGTGTGGCCCTGGCGATGTGGCCACGACCACTACCCCGGGTAAGCCCACACAGCAAACCCCGGGCATCGGGATCCCAGTAGGGGGCTCCAAGGCCTGTGAGAGCCGGCACAAATTCAACCCCACCGCTGTCAGTCACCGTGGTAGCAAGGGTCTCTACATCGGGTGCAGATTTTATAATGCCCAGTTGATCCCGCAGCCATTGAACGGCAGCACCGCATACGAAGGCACCGCCCTCGAGGGCGTAGGTAACACGACCCTGCTGGCCCAGCTGCCAGCCGACCGTAGTCAACAGCCCCTGATCCGATCGGAGCAACTGCTGGCCTGTGTTCATCAATATGAATGAGCCAGTACCGAAGGTACATTTGGCGTCACCTGGCTTGAAACAGGCTTGCCCAAACAAAGCGGCCTGTTGATCCCCAGCTATACCAGCAATGGGAATCCCATCGGGCAGCCCTGGAACACCTTTGGTGTGGCCCAACACAGCACTCGACGGGGCGATCTCGGGCAATATATGCCTCGGCACACCGAACAGTGACAACAAGTCATCATCCCAGGCCAGGGTCTCGAGATTCATGAGTGAGGTACGCGATGCATTCGATACATCGGTGGCGTGCACCGCGCCGCCGGTTAGCCGCCATAACAAGAAGGCATCGACGGTGCCAGCCGCGATACGGCCTTGCTGCAAACGACGCTCCAGTCCGTTGTGGTTAGCCAACATCCATGCGTACTTGGTGGCGCTAAAATAGGGGTCTAGCACCAGGCCAGAACGCTCGCGCACCCAGCTTTCATGACCGTCGCGCTGATAGCGCTCGCAAATATCAGTAGTACGACGACACTGCCACACGACGGCATTGCACAACGGATCACCGGAATTTCGATCCCATAACAGCGCCGTCTCTCGTTGATTGGTGATGCCAATGGCAAGTACGTTGGATGGTTTCGCTAAGCGCCCTCGGAACAGGGCTCGAATGCCTTTGAGCACCGAGTGCCAAATATCCTCTGGATTGTGCTCAACCCAGCCTGGCTGGGGATAAAGCTGGGGGAATTCATTGTTGACACTGCCAAGCAAGCGGCCCTGGGCGTCCATCAACGCCACTGTTGTGCCGGTTGTGCCTTGATCAATGGCTAATATGACGTCAGTCACAATACCCTTCCCCCATTACAACAGCCATCGGCTGGCCACACCGATGCGCTCAAGCTGCCCCGTAACCTTCGATGGCTTTAATTTCTAGGTAGTCGGTAAAGCCGTGCTCACCCCACTCGCGGCCATTACCCGACTGTTTAAATCCACCGAAAGGTACCGCAACACCACCCCATGCGCCGTTGATATGAACATTGCCCGCGCGAATTTTGGCAGCCACTCGGCGTGCATGATCGATATCACTGCTGGCCACATAACCCGCCAAACCGTAAACGGTTTCATTGGCAATACGAATGGCCTCTTCTTCAGTGTCGTAGGGAATCATGGTCAACACAGGGCCAAAAATTTCCTCTCGCGCAATGGTCATGTTATTGCTGACCTCAGAGAACACGGTGGGCTGTACGTAGTAACCGTGCTCAATGCCCTCGGGTAAGCCAGGACCGCCACAGACCAGTTTGGCGCCCTCGTCGATGCCCGCCTGAATCAGTCCTTGAATCTTGTCCCACTGCACTTTCGAGACCACAGGCCCTAGGGTTGTGCTATCGCTATCGGTGGGGCCGATCACCACTTTGGCAGCCACCGCAACCGCTATCGCTTCCGCGTCGGCGAGCATGGCACGGGGCACCAGCATGCGCGATGGTGCATTGCAGGACTGGCCCGAATTTTGAAACATGACGGCCACACCCTGAGCAACTGCTGACTCAAGATCGGCATCGGGGAGTATGATGTTCGGGGATTTGCCGCCAAGCTCTTGGGTCACCCGCTTGACTGTGGGTGCGGCATTTTGCGCCACCAAGGCGCCAGCGCGCGTAGAACCGGTGAAGGACATCATATCAACGTCGGGATGCTTCGATAACGCCGTACCTACGGTTGGACCGTCGCCGTTTACCAGATTGAAAACACCCGCCGGCACGCCTGCTTCATGCATGATTTCAGCGAATAGGTAGGCCGATAAGGGCGCCACTTCACTGGGCTTGAGCACCATAGTGCAACCGACAGCAATGGCAGGGGCCACCTTACAAGCCACCTGATTCATAGGCCAGTTCCAGGGCGTAATGAGTCCACACACCCCAATGGGTTCCTTCACAATAAGGTGCTCACCCACCTGTTCTTGAAACGCGTAATCACCAAGGATCCGCGCGGCTTCCTTCAAATGGCCCAAAGCTGAGAACGCCTGATTACTATTCGCCAGAGATTTAGGTGCTCCCATTTCAAGACGGATGGCCTCACCGATGTCGCCAATACGCCGCTGATATACCTCTATGATGCGCTCGAGCAGGGCTAATCGCTGCTCCCTAGACGTCTCAGAGAAGATCTCAAAAGCGTGCTTCGCTGCCGCCGCTGCGCGGTCAACATCGACTTCACTACCCAGTGAAATGACCCCACATACGGACTCATCGGCTGGGTTGATGACATCGAGTTCCTTGGCTACCGCCGGATCAACCCACGCACCATTGATGTAGAACTGCTTGTACTCGCGCATAACACCTCCCCTTATCGTTAACGTTCTATTGCCTAATTGGCGTTCGATTTATCACCCTATTGTACGTTGCAAAGGCAGCCTTGACCCACGCTCCATGGAGTTTTTGTGGCTTGGCTGCTTTTTTGCAATACTCAGGTGTAACAAAACCTACTGAGAGTTCAAATTATGAATCAGGCCGTCGCTGTCGAAGAAATGACTCTGTTCCGTGAAATGGCCCGACGGGCCTTCGAACGGGAAATTGCACCCCATTATGAGGAGTGGGAACAGCAGCGCATGGTACCCCGAGGCCTCTGGAATACCTTGGGCAACGCCGGTCTATTGTGCCCCGATGTCGATGAGGAGTACGGCGGTGCCGGCACGTCACCTATGGTGACTCTGGCAATGATCGAAGAATTGTCTTACATGGGTTTTGGTGGCTTCGCCTCGGGCTACGGTATCCACTCAAACATTGTCGCGCCCTATATCAGCCGCCACGGCAGCGCAGCCCAAAAGGCCAAGTGGCTGACCAAAATGGTCACCGGTGACGTGGTGGGTGCTTTGGGTATGACCGAGCCCAGCGCGGGTTCTGACGTACAAGCCATACGCACCAACGCCGTCAGAGACGGCGACGAGTGGATCTTGAATGGCTCCAAAATATTCATCACTAACGGTATCCACGCAGATCTAGTCATCGTTGCTGCTATCACTGACCCCGGCAAAGGAGCCAAAGGTACATCGCTTTTTTTAGTGGACACCAGCCTGCCAGGTTTCGAGAAATCCAAGAAAATTGACAAGATAGGACAGCACGCATCGGACACTGCACTATTATTCTTCACCGACATTAGGCTGCCAGCGGATGCACTGCTGGGCGAGGAAAACCGAGGCTTCGCCATCATGATGGACGAACTGCCCCGTGAACGCCTAGGCATTGCAGCCCAAGCGGTTGCTGCTTCTGAAGGTGCACTGGATATCACCTTAAAATACGTACAAGAGCGTCAAGCGTTCGGTCAAACCATCGGCCAGTTCCAAAACACCCGATTCAAACTAGCCGATGTCAAAACCCAAATCGCCATCAACCGGGCGTTCTATGAAAAGTGCGCCGACAAATACACTCAAAGCACCTTACCTACCGATGAGGCAGCCATGCTGAAACTGGCAAGCTGTGACATGCAGTGTGCAGTCGCCGATCAATGCTTACAGCTGTTTGGTGGCTATGGCTACACGACCGAGTATCCGATTTCCCGTTTCTATGTGGATGCACGGATCCAGCCCATTTATGGGGGAAGCGCCGAAATCATGCGCGAGCTTGTCGCTCGGTCAATGTTGGGTCGCGGCTGAATCACGCCCATTACCTTTCCCTCACAAACAAGGAGAGTCGCCATGGCAATGCGCCTGTGGGGTTTTTTATGTGCTGCACTACTGGTGTCGACCACTGTCGATGCCAGCGATAGCGAACTTCAGCGAATCATCGATGCCCATTGGTCATGGACACTGGAGGCTTATCCTGAACGCCGTTTGGAATACGGTGATCGCAGCGGCAATGCCGACTGGACACCGATGAGTCCATCCGCGTTTAAGGTACGCAATGAGCAACAGGCAGTGTTTAAGCGTGAACTGGAAGCGCTAGAACCCGCCACACTGTCGGAAGCCGCAAGACTTAATCGTCAGATGTTATTGCGTGATCTAACCGACGCGCAGAACAACTATGCGGAAGGGTTGCACCTGATGGCTGTCAATATGCGATCAGGTCCCCAGCATCGCCACAGCATGGCCGAGCGCCTGCCTTTCAACACAGAACAGGATTACCGCGATTGGCTACAACGGCTGCGCAAATTGCCCGCACAACTTTCGGAATATCAAGCCCTGTTGAACGAGGGCATAGCGCGTAATCGGGTTCAAGCGGAAGTGGTCATGCAACGGGTACCCGATCAAATCCAGCGTGTCATTGTGTCATCCCCCGCGCAAAGCCCGTTCTACAAGCCGTTTCAAACATTACCCGATGCGATAGCCCCTGAGATTGCCCTAGAGCTCCAGCGAGCGGCCCGCAGGGTGATAGCTGACGTCGTAAATCCCGCTTACGAACAATTCGGTGACTACATCAGCAAGGTGTATTTGCCCGCCACCCGAAAAAACCCCGGCATTGGTAGCCTCGACGGGGGTAAAGCTCTGTATCGACAGCTGACAGCCCAATTCACCACCACAGAGCTAAGCCCCGAAGCCATTCACCAAATGGGGCTCGATGAGGTCGCTCGGATCCGACAAGAAATGATGACCGTCATTGATGAAGTGGGCTTCGACGGCGACCTGCAGGCCTTCAATGGGTTTTTGCGCAGCGATCCACAGTTTTACTACGACAGCCCCGAAGAACTGTTAGAGGGTTACCAGGCCATTGCCAAACGACTTGATCCGGCTCTGGTTTCACTTTTTGGCAAATTACCTCGAATGCCCTACGGCGTGCGGCCAATCCCCGACGAAATTGCTCCCGACACCACCACTGCCTACTACATGCGGCCAGCCGCGGACGGCAGTCGGCCGGGCTGGTATTACGTTAATTTACATCGACCCGAGGTTCGACCCACATTCGAAATGGAAGTACTGAGCGTGCATGAAAGTGTGCCCGGGCACCATTTACAAATTGCCCTCGCCCAAGAACTGGGTGACTTACCAGAGTTTCGACGCAACAGCAGCGTCACCGCGTTTATCGAGGGCTGGGGCTTGTACTCTGAGCGTCTGGGCTATGACATGGGGCTATACCAAGACCCCTACTCTCGCTACGGGCAGCTGGTCTATGACATGTGGCGCGCCGTGCGTCTAGTCGTCGACACGGGTATGCACTACTTTGGCTGGTCTCGCGAACGGGCTATCGCCTTTTTCAAAGACAATGCTGCAAAAACCGAAGCAGATATTGTGAACGAAATCGATCGCTACATCGGTTGGCCGGGCCAAGCGCTCGCCTACAAAGTAGGGCAGCTAAAGATCTTGGCGCTGCGGGAGAAGGCCGAGCAAGCCTTGGGCGATGCCTTCGACATCCGTGCATTCCATGATCATCTGCTAGGTGCAGGTGCCATTCCCTTGGACGCCCTCGAGCTGCGCATGGACTCGTGGCTAGCGCAGCAAATAGCCCAGGCTGACCGTCTGTAGTCTGTGTAGGCGAGCCGCCGAGCAGTCCGAGTGGGTCAATACCACTCGGGCTGCATCTCCAGTGTAGTGCTATCAAGATCGGTGAGTAGACGTGCCCAGGCCTCGGTTTGGGGCAGCTCCCAACGGGCAAAGTAGCGCATCGCCTGTAATTTACCGGTGTAAAAAGCGCGATCGGTATCGCTGTTGTGCTGTTGCAATTGACGGCTTGCCACTAATCCCTGTCGCAGCCACATCCAACCGATAACCACGTGCCCAAAGAACTCCAAATAGCGTGCTGAATTCGCGAGCGCCAGCTCTACTTGCCCTTTGATCATTGCCTCTACTAGCGTGGCTGTGGTGCTTTGTA
>CBFHMA010000007.1:0-29489 GCA_965656775.1 Luminiphilus sp. | reverse complement strand
TTTTTATGTAACTGATTGGACTGCCAGCCAGGGTAATCTATACGCAGCTATTCAACTATCACGAGACTTAGTGACCCTGCTCCTGCTGTCGATTATTGCGGTGGCGGCTTTTAATGTGGTGTCGTCATTGGTGTTAGTGGTGAATGACCGACGTATGGGTATTGCCATGCTCCGTACCTTGGGTGCCACACCGGGCGATATTATTTGGATATTTCTCCTGCATGGTGCGCTCATCGGTATATTGGGTGCGTCCCTGGGGCTACTGGCAGGCTACGGTCTGGCGTTAGCGGCGCCGGGTCTCGCAGGCATGTTAGAGTGGCTTTTGGGGCTGCAATTACTGAACACCGATATTTATCCGCTATCGTTTTTGCCCGTTGATATCCGTGCTCGTGATGGGGTCGTGCTGTGGATCGTGTCGGTAAGTCTTTGTTTGCTGGCAGCCCTGATCCCCGCTCGGCGCGCAGCCAGGGTGCCCGTGGCTCAAATTATGGCAGCGGCGAGCCGATAGGTCTTTGATGAGCTTTGGGCGATATTACGATTGGCGCCGTTGACGCTGCCGTTTACGCCAATCCCGGCCTACTCGCCAGCGCCACAATTGATTGACGAATAGCCAGCTTAGACCCGAAGCCGCAATACCCATGACTAGACAGCCCAGTAAAAACGGCTCCCAGATATGCCCCAAGCTGTCCGTTAGCCAACTCCAACTGACCGCAAACTCTACCTCTCGGACCTCGGTACCCAGCAGAAGTGCGCCTAATTTATAGGCGGCAAAGTAAATTACGGGCATGGTGAGCGGATTGGTCACAAAAATCAGACTAACGCTTAAGGGCAGATTGGCGCGGAGTCGGACAGCGACAAAAGCAGCCACGAACATTTGCCCGGGGGCGGGCACCATGGCGCAGAACAGCCCAATAGCAAAGGCATTGGCGGTTGATGTTCGATTGATGTGCCACAGGTTGGGCTCATAAACCCAGTCACCCAAAGGTCGCAAAGACCGTATCTCCCGAAGCTTCTCGGGGGAAAGGGCAAGTCTGCGGAACAGTTTCTTGGGCATGTTTACTGAAGATCCGAGTGCTTCCACGGATGTTAACCCGCCAACGGCAGGTCTCTCCTTCTTGCTGGCAGACACTAGCGGGGCCCTAGGTGTACCGGCGCCGTTAACCAAACGTTTTTCATCATTTACTTCCACCGATGTGTCATCGACGGCGGAGAAAGGCTGAAATCGGCGTCAGTCGTAGCAAGGCCTCGTATTATGCCGATGAAAGCGCAGTCCAGCTAGCGTCACCGATGCCGCGTCCTGTGTATTTATTACTGGGGCTGTGTCTACCCAGTGTCTTGCCCACTCCCTTGGGAACGTATACGACAGCTGTTTGCGTGGCTGTTTTCGGTGTAAGTGTTCTGGCTATTTGGTCTGGGCAGCCACGGGCTAAGAGCTTGAATGCCCTGGGTATTGTTGCCCTGGGTGTGATGGCGGCAACTGATGCAGGTAATCGCTGGACGGCGCAGCAATTACCCGAGGGTTGTTGGCGCCGGAACGCGATGGTGACCGGTGTTATCGCCGACTTTCCCGAGCAAGAACAATTTGCTCAAGGCTCGGTTGGACAAGGCTTTATGTTACGGGTTTACGACCTTGAACCCTCTTATTGCGGTGCCATTGATCGCATACAGCTTAGCTATTGGGAGTTAGAGCCTGAGTTGACACTGGGTCAGCGGGTGACATTGGACGTGCAGTTAAGACCCGCACCCACACAGTTAAGCCCGGGCAGTATTCCCGATCAAGCACGCAATGCCGGTAGAGGCATTTCAGCCCGGGGCACTGTCAATCAGGTTATTGAAGCGGCACCAGCCACCTCGCCATTGGCTTATGGACGTCAACGCTTGTCACAGGCGCTGACACATATTGACACCTCTTCCCGTAGTCGAACTATCTTGAATGCCTTGCTTGTGGGGCGTGGTGGTACCGTTGGCAGTGACGATTGGCAACGTGTCCGCGCCTTAGGGTTGTCACATGTGCTGGTGATTAGCGGTTTGCACGTGGGCTTGGTATTTGGTTTGTGTTGGTGGCTTATTCGTCGCGGCCGAGGCTTATTCCCTTTTACATGGCATGCCGCAGAGCCATTAACCCTGCTACTGCCGCTCTGTGCGGCGGCAATTTATGCCGCCCTGGCCGGCTTTTCATTACCCACTCAACGCGCCTTATTCATGTTGATGGTGGCAGGATTACCCAGATTACTGGGCTGGCGGACACCGCCCCAGCGCATCTTGTTAGCAGCGGTATTATTAGTGTTGATACTCGATCCGCTGGCGTGGCTGTCATCGGGCTTTTGGTTGAGCGTGGGTGCCACCGCTATTCTGTTGAGCTATGCACAGTGGCGATGGCCTAGAACTAAGTTAGGTGTTATCGGTCAATTGGTGTTGCTACAAGGCGTAGTGGCGCTGGGGACTCTGCCGTTGTCACTATTTTGGTATGGCTCTGCCAGTGTGATGGGGGTATTTGCCAATCTGCTGCTAGTGCCGCCTCTCACGCTTATGGTCGTGCCTCTGCTGCTACTGGGGGCGGTGTTGATGGTGGTGAATAGCTCGGCGGCAAGGTGGGTTTGGGGTGTGAGCGCCGATGCCATAACGCTGTGGCTGGGCGCGCTCGATTATCTTTACCAGTTGAGCCGGGGTGTTGCTTTGCAAGGTGGCCACTGGTCCTTAGCCACAACCGTCGCTGTAGTCGTGTCGGCACTGCTTGCCGTTTGGTTCGTCTATCGGGTGTGTATTGAGGGTCGGTCAGGGATTGCGCATCTCCGCGTGGGACTGATGGCGGCACTGGTCTTTATATTGGCCCGAAGCACCCCACTAGAAACGGCGGTAAGCGGGCAATTAGTGATGTTGGATGTGGGTCAAGGATTGTCATTGTTATGGCGATCAGGCGGGCGAACGCTGCTGTTTGATACGGGTGCCGGTGTCGACGGTGGTTTTAGTCAGGTCGACAAAATCGTTCTGCCTTATTTTGCGACGAAAGGTATCGATAAGGTCGATTTACTGGTGATCAGTCACAGCGATAACGACCACAGTGGTGGTCTGAGTGCCCTTCAACAGTCAATGCCCATCGACCGTCACTGGGGATATGAGGGACAGCCGTGTCGCGTGGGCTTACACGAGCGCTGGCCCGATGGCACCGACATTACCGTATTGAATGGCGATGGCTTTGGCCGCGATGGGGTGAGCAGTAACACCGCAAGCTGTGTTGTCCGCATTCGGCATCGAGGGGTGTCATTGCTGCTCACCGGCGATGTAACACGTACCCGTGAACTCGCCATGGTGCGATTTTGGCGTGAGCAACTCAAAGCCGATGTATTGGTGGCTGCGCATCACGGCAGCACGACATCAAGCACGTGGACTATGCTGAAATGGGTGCAACCACGCTATGTGTTGATCTCGGCCGCAAGAGCTAGCCGCTTTGGACACCCTCATCCAGAGGTTGTTGCACGTTTCAGTGCGTTAGGTGCTCCTGTCATCAACACCGCAACGTCGGGTACCTTCACCCTATCGATATTCGACTCAGGTGCAGTTTCGCTACGCAGTACCCGGGGACCTTGGTTGCCTTTTTGGTTGCAGTTGTAGTGATTGGGGTGTGCCAACCGTAACGGTATACTGGGCGCCCTGAAAAAGGAGCTTGGTGTGATTCAACTACTCGCCGCCGGGGGCTGGGTGATGCCCCTCATTGTGTTGTGTTCTGTTTTGGCGCTTGCCATTTCGATTGAGCGCTGGTTCGCCCTCAATCAGACACGTATTGCACCACCACACTTGCTCGCTTCAGTCTGGAAACAACTGAAAGCAGGAGAGCTTGACGCCCAGCGAATGAAGCAGCTACGCCAGGGGTCACCCTTGGGTGCCATTTTGGTGGCTGGCCTTGCCAACCGCCATCAGGGTCGCGACGTCATGAAAGAGAGCATTCAAGAGGCGGCCAGTCACGTGGTGCACGACCTTGAAAAATACCTCAATACCTTAGGAACAGTGGCTGCTGTGGCGCCACTGTTGGGGCTACTGGGAACCGTGGTGGGCATGATTCGGGTGTTTACCGAAATTACCGTGCAGGGCACGGGTAACGCCAACGCTCTGGCCGGTGGTATTTCAGAAGCACTGATTACGACTGCTACGGGTCTAGCTGTGGCCATTCCAGCATTGGTCATGCACCGCTATTTCACCGGCAAAATTGACACTATCGTGGTGGGGCTCGAGCAGGAAACCATCAAATTGGTCGATGCGCTTCACAGCGGCAAGCAGAAAACGGAATACGACGTGTGAAGTTTCGGCGGCAACGACGGGATGAACTGAACGTTAATTTAACACCGCTCATTGATGTGGTGTTTTTGTTGCTCATTTTTTTCATGGTGTCGACCAGTTTTACTACCCAAACGCAATTGGCGGTTGATTTACCCGAAGCAGAGGGTGAGCCTGCACCCAACAACAGTTTGCGCCTAGAGCTGACGATTGACGCGGCGGGTATGTTTCAACTTAATGGGGCGCAGGTGGCTGCTGAGCCCCGGGCTCTTCGCAAAGCGCTGCGGGCTGCAGCTGGCGAGCGCAGAGATATTCCTTTGACCATAGCCGCCGATGGCGGAGCCGCGCACCGCTATGTGGTCATGGCACTGGATGTGGCCTCTCAATTGGGCCTTGCACAACTGACGATCGCAACCCAAAGCCCCAGCGCCAAAGGAGCGGCCGATGAGTGACAGCGGTGCGCGTGCCGATGCCCGATTGTATCGACGATTACTGAGGTATGTAGCACCCCACACAGTGGCGTTTAGCCTCAGTATCTTTGGGTTTTTAGTGTACTCGGCCGGCAATGTACTACTGGCGGATCTTGTCCAATTTCTACTGGACTCACTAGGCGAGACGACCATGGGTAGTCTCGGTTTGGTGGCTAGTGCAGCGCACTGGATATGGCCCCCTTCCGATGCATCTGCTCTGGACTATGCGCGTGTCGCTGTGCCCATCGCTGCTGTCATCCTATCGATGGGGCGAGCTATTGGTTTTTTTCTTGGGTCTTACTTTATGCACGTCGTGGCGCGCTCTGTTGTGCACACGATTCGTACCGATTTGTTTGACACCATGCTTCGAGTGCCAAAAGCACATTACGATCGACACAGTAGCGGCAACCTCATCAGCAAACTGACATTCAACGTGGAGCAGGTATCTGGCGCTGCCAGTGAGGCCCTAAAAATACTGTTGCGAGAAGGGTTAACCCTGCTCGCTTTAGTGGTTTATATGTTGTACCTCAACTGGCGATTGACGCTGGTGTTCTTTGCCATTGCCCCAGCAATCGGTATTGTGGTGTTGGTAGTTGGACGCCATTTTCGACGTTACAGCCGTCGTATCCAAGATTCGATGGGTTCGGTGACTCAAGTCAGTGGAGAAACACTCAGAGCTTTCGATACGGTTAGAATTTACGGAGCAGAACAGCAGCAGAGTGAGCGTTTTCACGACGCCAGCTTGTTCAACCGTAATCAAAGTTTAAAGCTTGCATTCGTAGAGGCGGTCTCCACCCCGATCATCCAAACACTGCTGGCGTTCGCCTTGGGTGCACTGTTTTGGTTTGCGTTGGAGCCCTCGATTCTCTCGGGGTTTTCAGCCGGGTCTCTCGTTGCGTTCATTACGGCCGCAGCCCAATTGGGAAAACCGATTCGAACACTGAGTGGTATCCAGAGCGTGATACAGCGCGGTTTAGCAGCAGCGGAAGATGTGTTCGATCAGCTTGATACCAGCCCAGAACTTGATCAGGGGAGTGTCTCGATTGCGCGCAGTCGTGGTGATATTCGACTTGAGCAGATTTTCTTCCACTATCCAGGTGCCGAGCGCCCCGCTCTCAGGGACGTGTCTCTCAATCTTGCGGCGGGTGAGACAGTGGCATTGGTTGGCCGCTCTGGCAGTGGGAAATCGACATTAGTTCAGCTGTTGTTGCGCTTTCACCAACCCAGTTCAGGCACCATTTTTCTCGATGGTGCGCCTATTAACGAGTATCGGCTAACGGACTATCGGCAACAGTTTGCGGTGGTGTCCCAATCCATTGATATGTTTAGTGACAGTATTCGCAATAACGTGGCATTCGGCGCCCTGGGGGATGCCAGTGACGATGCCGTGCGACGTGCTTGCGAGAGCGCCCATGCAGATGAGTTCATCAACGGACTGCCTGCCGGTCTGGATACAGTGTTGGGTGATGGTGGTAGTGGATTATCCGGTGGTCAGCGGCAGCGACTCGCTATTGCCAGAGCCCTGCTCAAAGGTGCACCTGTGCTTATTTTGGATGAAGCCACATCGGCACTCGATACCGAGAGCGAGGGTTATATTCAAGAGGCCATCGATGGGATTACCCGTCATCGAACAATGTTAATCATTGCTCATCGATTGGCCACGATTGAGCGCGCCGATCGCGTTGTGGTGCTCGACGACGGGTGTATCGTTGCGCAAGGCCCCCATAACGAGTTACTTGCAAGCAATGCGCTGTATGCACGACTCTATCAGGGCGGTGAACTCGTTGAGAGTAGTGGCGTCGGTGGCGGCAGCGGTGGATAACTGGCGAAATCGGCTCGAGTTGCGGGTAACCGCCGCTTGGTATGGCCGTGGCCCCGGATTACTGTGGTGTTTACTACCCCTGAATTTACTGTTTCGTGCTCTAGTTACAATGCGTCGCTGGCGTTATCGGCATTGGCCAGCAAAAGAGCATCCTTTGCCAGTGGTGATCGTCGGTGGTATTACCGTGGGCGGCACGGGCAAAACACCGGTATTACTGGCCCTTTACCGCGCCCTCTCCATGAGGGGGTTAAGTGTGGGCGTAGTCAGCCGCGGCTATGGCAGCACGGTGTCAGATAGTCCTAAGTTGGTGGACGCGACAGCGCGCGCAATCGATGTCGGTGATGAGCCTTTGTTGCTCGCTCGAGCTGGATGTACAGTTGTGGTCTGTCAACAGCGGGCGCAGGCGGTGGCCTACTTGGCTCAGCACACGGATGTCCAGGTGGTGCTGTCCGATGATGGGCTGCAACACTACCGAATGGCCCGTGACTTCGAGATAGCGGTGCTCGATAACCTGCGTCGAGTCGGCAACGGTTGGATGCTACCCATGGGGCCGCTGCGTGAGCCAGTCAGTCGGCTTGATGAGGTGGACTGGCTGCTTTTGCGCAATGGTGACGAGCCGGATACGGGATTTCGCTACCGCCCCTGTGGTTTTTACCATTACGGGTCTGCCACAGAGCTGGCCATTGATGATGCGCTAGCTAACTGGTCTGATAAAAGGGTGCTGGCCGCTACCGGCTTAGGTCAGCCGGAGCAGTTTTTTGAGGTATTAGAGATGCTGGGCCTTCCGTTGCAGCGTTACCGGGTGCCAGATCACGCCCCGCTGGATACCACGGCACTTGCACGCTATGACGCCGACGTGATCGTGGTAACCGAAAAAGATGCGGTGAAAGTAGCCCTAGCAAGGGACAGTGGGCTTGCACAGCGTCTATGGGTTTTGCGCATCGAAGCATTGTTACCCGATGGGGTAGTCAACGCCATTTTGCACCGACTGAATGCTGGAGCCACGGCCTGATGTTTCACGTTGTTATTCCTGCACGCTTCAATTCGACTCGCCTACCTGGCAAAGCGTTGGCGAGCATTCACGACTTCCCGATGTTGTATTGGGTGTGGCAAAGAGCCATGCAAGCAGGGGCTCTCTCTGTGCTGGTTGCCACCGATGACGAACGCATTGAGCAGGCTATGAGCTCATTTGGTGCGAAGGTCGTTATGACGCGCAGCGATCATCCCTCGGGTACCGATCGGTTGGCCGAAGTGGCTGAAATAATGGGTTGGTGCGACGACACTATTGTTGTCAATTTACAGGGGGATGAGCCCTTGATGCCCGCGAGCAATCTGTCCCGTGTGGCGAGTCTGCTCCACAATAATCCCGAAGCTGCAGTAGCCACTCTGGCTACGCCTATCACCGACAGTCACGATTTCAGTGATGAGGCAGCCGTCAAAGTGGTGTGTGATTACCGGGGAAGGGCACTGTACTTTTCCCGTGCATCCATCCCCGCGGAGCGCGGCGTAGCAGCAGAGAATCCGCTCAGTAGGGCTTTGGGTTTTGCACAGCGGCACATTGGCTTGTACGCCTATCGGGGTGGTTTTCTGAATCAGTTCGTACAGTGGTCGCCCGCACCCCTTGAGCAACTTGAAGGCCTGGAGCAATTGCGAGCGCTCTATTACGGCGAGACCATTATGGTGGCAGAACCCGTGCTTCCCGTTCCCGCTGGTGTCGATACGCCAGAGGATTTGGCACGGGTCAGGGCATTACCGAGATCGCATTTTGATCCCTGAGGCCAATGCATCGCTGGCAGAGCGCCATTTTCTAGGGCTGCAGTCTTGTGCAGACTACTTTTGTGCGCTGACCAACGAAACCCAAGCTCAGTCCCTTTGGCAGTGGGCCACATCGCGCCAGATTGGCATTACCCCGCTGGGTTCCGGTAGTAATGTGGTGTTGCAACGTCGATTACCCGGCCTGGTTGTGCACGTGAGTAACCGCGGCGTGACGCGTTTATCAGAGACGCCCTCGACGGTAGAGCTCAGGGTGGCGGCTGGGGAGAATTGGCACGAACTGGTCACAATGTGCGTGGCTTCAGGCTATTTCGGTCTCGAGAATTTGGCGCTTATCCCGGGCACTGTTGGCGCGGCACCGGTGCAGAATATTGGTGCTTACGGAGTGGAAGTGTGTCGATATATCACGGCCGTCAACGTATTGGATCTGGTCACGGGAAGCCCCTTACGACTCGACAACAAGGCCTGTGAGTTCAGATATCGCGACAGCATTTTTAAAGGCCGTGAACGAGGTCGCTACTTCATTTTGTCGGTAGAGTTCTTACTGTCAAAAAGGGATGAACCCCACATCGAGTATCCACCGTTGGTGCAAGCCTTAACCGGTAAACCCGCCACCGCCAGCAGTGTGCTAACGGCAGTCATGGCGCTTCGTCGAGAGAAATTACCTGACCCACAGCAACACCCTAACGTGGGCAGTTTTTTCAAGAATCCGCATGTGACGCTGGAGCTCGCCTCGGCGCTAGCGCAGCGTTGGCCCCATATGCCGCAGTTTCCTGGCATCGATACCTCCGTGAAACTATCAGCTGCTTGGTTGCTAGAAAACAGCGGGTGGCGCGGACAATCGATTGGTGGAGTGGTGATGTCGGCGCAGCACGCCCTTGTGTTGGTCAATCAATCGGCACCTGACGCCAATGCCTTGCTAGCAGCGACTGCTACTATTGTCGACTCGGTAGAAGCAAAATTCGGCGTGCGCTTGATCATGGAGCCCGATGTGTTGGGTGTTTCTGAGCCAGTGGATGGCGCATCAGCGTCGGCCATGACTAAGCCGGCGTCTAATAACACCAGCGTCATAGTGGGTTAAGCGGCAGTGAGTCACTTTGATCACGAGGGATTTTTGAAGACGTTGACAACCCGTCCCGGTGTCTATCAGATGTACGACAGCGCGGGTGGCTTGTTGTACGTTGGCAAAGCCAAGAACCTTAAAAATCGCGTGACCAGCTATTTTCGCGGCAGCGGACTCAGCACTAAAACCATGGTGTTGGTGAGTAAGATTGCCGATATTCAAGTGACGGTAACGACTACTGAAGTCGATGCCTTGTTGCTAGAGCACAACCTCATTAAGGAACACCGGCCCCCCTATAACATTGACCTTAAAGACGATAAGTCATACCCCTACATCTATTTGTCGAGCCAGGACCGCTGGCCTCGATTGGCACTGCACAGGGGGCCTAAGCGGCGCAAAGGTGAGTATTTTGGCCCTTATCCCAGCGCGGGTGCCGTGCGCTCGACACTGCACTTACTGCAAAAGGTACTGAAGGTGAGACAGTGCCAAGACAGTTATTTTCGCAACCGATCAAGACCTTGTTTGCAATATCAGATTGGTCGTTGCACGGGCCCTTGTGTCGGTCTGGTGTCGGACGAGGCCTATAGCGAGCAAGTCGATAAAACCACTTTATTTCTCAAGGGTAAGTCGCAGGAATTGATGGTCCGATTGGCCGATGAAATGGAATCTGCGGCTGCAGCATTGGAGTATGAACAGGCGGCCGAACGGCGAGACCAATTGGCTCAATTACAGCAGGTGCAATCTATTCAGGGTATCGAGGGCGCTCGGGGCGATCTCGATATTTTCGCGGCTAGCTGCCAGTCTGGGGCAGCCTGCGTACAAGTGTTGTTTGTTCGAGAGGGGCGTGTACTGGGAAGTCGCACGTTTTATCCGCCCTTAAAACTCGACGAGAATCCTGCACAAGTTCTTGAGGCATTCCTGCCTCTATTTTATCTGTCGGGTCGACAGACGATACCCGCTGAGGTGATTTTGGGCGCGGCGCCCGAGGGAGCGGATGCGTTAGCACAAGCCTTAAGTCAACATGCGGGCCATCGAGTGAGCCTGCGTAGCAAAGTGCGTGATGCCCGCGCCCGCTGGTTACAATTGGCACAGCAAACCGCCGATAACAATTTATCCTCGCACCTAAGCGGTAAACAAACGATGGCAGGGCGTTTGGAAGCACTGCGCACCGAGCTCGATCTCGATGTTGCACCCACACGCATCGAGTGCTTTGACATTAGTCACAGCAGCGGTGAAGCCACTGTCGCGTCCTGTGTCGTATTCGACAGTGACGGTGCGCGCAAAGCCGATTACCGCACATTCAATATTAAGGACGTAGCACCTGGTGATGACTACGCCGCCATGCAACAGGCATTAGAGCGGCGCTTTAAACGTTTGGCGAAAGGAGAGGGCCAGTTGCCTAACCTGCTGTTGATCGACGGCGGTAAGGGTCAGGTGGCGCAAGCGATATCGGTGCTTGCGGAGCTGGAAATCACCGAGGTTAAAGTGGTAGGCGTGGCCAAGGGCACCACCCGTAAAGCGGGTTTTGAGACCCTTATTGATGGCGATACAGGCCAGGAGCGAACCTTGCGCGGTGACAACCCGGCGCTGCACTTAGTACAGCAAGTGCGCGATGAGGCGCACCGTTTTGCCATTACGGGTCATCGGGCTCGACGTTCTAAAGCGCGAAAATCGTCGACACTTGAAGGTATCCCAGGTGTTGGCGGGAAGCGTCGCCGCGAGCTACTTCGACACTTTGGCAGTGCGGCGGGCGTTAGCGGTGCTAGTGTTCAGGAGTTGTGTAAAGTAGAGGGTATAAGCTCGTCACTGGCACAAACCATTTACGACGTGCTGCACAGTGTAGAGGAATAGCGTGTGGGTGTTAGCGATAGCGCTGCAACAAGTACTCTACGCGTTCAGAAATGCTTTTTTCAAAGCGCGGCACTACTTGTGGATCGGTGACCGTGACCACATAGCCCGAGAAGTCGACGCATCGAGCGGTCACTAATTCTTCTTGGTCGATACCGATATAGCTCCACTCTACCTGGCTGTCGCTGACACTATCGGGCTGGCCGATGGCTTGGGTAATTTGCTCGTAAAGTGGTTTGCAGCGTGCACCTAATGAGAGAACCTGCAATTGCATTTGATAAGGCTCGTATTCGCCGGTGAACTGCATGTTTAATGAAAAATCAATTTTATGCTGCCCAGCTAACAGTAGGACCTCGCTATTAAGATCGTAGCGTTGGGCCTGTTGTTCTTCCATGCCGCGGCGTTCCACAGAGAGGCTAATGTTGCGGGCCGGAATACGTTCGCCCACCTGTGACAAGAAAGGAAACTGAAAGGGTTGCTCCTGGTAAATAGCACTGGGAAAGCGTGCCGTAATACTAAAGTAGTTAGCCGCTAAGGACAGGCCCGCTATGCCCACTTTACGCTGCACAAAGCTGTCGCCCATAAGGTCTTGCGCTTGTGCGGACCCCGCCAATAGCAGGGCCGGCACCACAACGCTGTAGACAAGGTATTTAGCCCTCGGCATTGACGATTTCTTCGAACAGCGTGCCGCCGGACCAATCCTCGCTGATGCCACCGTTACGCAGCTGTCGATATCTTTCGACGACCGGTGCAGCTTTAGCTGCGTCACTAAAGTCCCATAAGTCCTTGGCGTGGCCCTCAAGAATAAGGTTGTAGACCGCAAGCTCTATGGCCTGACGAACTGCAAGTTGCGGCGGTTCGTTGTAGGTCACACCCGCTTCGGCCTGCAGTAATTCATCGACCGCAATGTAGCGGAACACCATGCCTTGTGTGGCCACCGAGTAAACGGTTTTAGTGGCACTGACCGACGCTAGAACTTCGCCGCTCTGAACCGATACCGCTCGTAATGACACGGTGACCATGTCCCGTTGATATTGCCAGTCGGCGCCCACACCGAGCCAGGCAGCACCGGCGCCACCTGTGGTGAGATTGGTATCGTAAGCAACGATACCGCCTTCGAGCATTAGACCTGCAAAACGCAATGGCGGCATGGCGGGTTGGTTACCGTCCGCAAATTCTTCGCGGGTTCCCCGAATAATGCGACGTTCTTGTAGCAAGTTGTTGAGACCCGTCCGCTCCACAACATTGAACCAGTTGCCATCGCCCGCAGCCATAAGCGCATCGATAAGGAAGTGCACACCCCCCTGAGTGACTGCCCTGGAGAACTCGGCAAAGTTAGTATTGGGTTTGTTTTGACCAGTGAGATCTGGATAGCCATAGACACCCACATCGATTTGGCGCAGCGGCGCCGGCAGCTCACGAAGGCCCAATTCCGCCGATGTGATCGCGGGCATACGTGGCGCTTCACTACCCACTTTCAGGTAAGGGTCTAAGTTCAGGGTTTTACATCCACCCAGTAATAGCAGGGTAGCTATCAGTGCAATGCCTTTTGGCAAGGCACGCGTGCGGGCGCGTTTCATGACCACAGTGCTAGCCATACCTCAGCCCCCTGTTGCCGGCTGGACCGTCGGTAACACCAGTTCTGTCGTGGTACCATCGTCGTCAGTCAAGGTGATGGTGATGTTTTCGCCCGTGTTAAGAAAGTCGATGGTGACCCCATCTACTTCAAAGGACCCAGCGTCTTGAGCATCTTCGCCGAAAATGGCGTCGGTAATGTCTCGTGACAGCTCCGACAGCAATCGGCGTTCCAGCGAGCTAAGGAAATCGTCAACCGCGTCTCGTTCTGGCCGATTGGGCGTATGCTGATTTTCAATTTGAGCGGTAGATAAATAGAAGCTACCGTTGAAGGAATTGCCACCGAAGGTTGGGTTACGTGGTTGATAGACTAGGTCGGCACTAGCAGTTTGGCTTAGCAATACTAAGCCCGCGGCATACGCAAATTTAATGATGTGGCTCACCTTTGGACCTCGCTGGGTTGCCTGTAGGGATGCTTAGTTTGTTGTTTGAATAATGGTTATAGGGCGTGCAGCGCCGTTGCCCCCAATACGATTAAGAATCATGCTCGTACCCGCGCCACTCTGAATATGTTCAATGCTGTGGCCACTGCCGTCAACGTTGATTTCTGAATAATGGTTACTTCCTGACTGGCGCTGTAGAACATCATTGTCAAATCCCTGCACATTGAGCAGGCTTGTCATGTTGTCACCGAGCTGTTGGCTGAGCATACGGTTGCCCGCCCCCGACACCAGTGCGTCTAACACGTTTGTGTTACCGCGTTGTGTGGCGCTCAAGGTATTGCCCAACCCGCGCTCACCGCTGAAAAAAGGTAGTTGGTCGAGGGAGGATTCGGGTGCAGGGCCTACCAGCGTTTCGCTTCCTATAACGATAGTTTCATCGTCGCCGAGTTCATCGAATTCGGCTTGGGTGATGTAAACCTGCGCAATGCTGCTGGCAGATAGCCCGCATATGGCAGTGGTGAAAAAGAATGGTAGTAGCAGCGTTCGCATGATAATCCCGTCGTACTTGTCAGCCTTTTACTGTGGGGACGAGAGTTGCTTATCTCACGCTCCAACGCAAATTTAATCTGTGACGTGCATCAAACATTTGCAATTCTTCCTGAAAGTTTGTTTTAATTGCGACGTGGTTCACTATTTTGCAATGCAAAACGAAATAGCTAGGTAGTGGAAATAGGACGAAACGAACGGTCGCGGTGCGGTAACTGACAGTTTAAAAGCGAGCTGTAATCGAGCAACAGGCATCGGAAGAAAGCAAAATGACGAGACGATCAAAGGAAGGCAACACTCAGAAGCGCGCACTGCATGCATTGCTGGGCTTAGTTGGCGTCGTATTGTGTCACGCAGCTGCAGCCGGGGATGACAGCGATAATCAGGTTTTCCTAGAGCAGCTTGGAGATAACGAGGCGCAGATCCAAGGGTCTGGTGATGACAACCGCATTAGCGTGCATCAGGTTAACGTCACTGGCTCGAATAGTGCTGTTACATCGCTCGATGGGGAAGATAACCGTGCTCACCTAGAGCAACGAGGTGGTTTTCTCACGGCCGTGGTTACCCTTGATGAGGGTGAGGATAATCGAGCGAGCTTGCGCCAGCGTGGCCAGCACAGCCGTCTGTCATTGCTGTTTGACGGCGACCGAAACCGATTTGATGTTGATCAAGGTGTAACCGGCAACGCTAATGCACTAGCGCTGAATGTCAGCGTAAGCGGTTATGGAAACCGCGGTGTGCTATCCCAAGCCGGCAGTGGACACAGCATGGCTGTAGCAGTTGTGGGTGCTGGCAATGGTGTTTTTGCCCGGCAGCGTTGAGTCCCTGCTTTAAGGGCATGAGGGTCAGCCAAAAAACGCTATTTTGCGCCTTGCGCATTGGTTCCCCTGTCATGGTGTCGTAAGCTGCGCGTGAATTTTAGTAGGCGACGACACTGTGCCCCTCAATGTGCCCAATATCCTCACGTTACTCCGCGTCGCCGCAATACCACTGCTGGTGGCGTTTTGCTATCTGGGGTCTGGTTATGCAACCCTATGGGCAACCGGACTGTTCTTGTTGGCCGCCATCACCGATTGGCTCGATGGCTGGTTAGCCCGGCGCTCCGGACAAGCCACCGCCTTTGGTGCCTTCCTTGATCCGGTGGCCGATAAGCTCATCGTAGCCACGGCTCTCGTACTCCTGACAGAGCGTTTTGACAATCCGTTGGTGACCGTATCGTCCTGTGTCATTGTGGGTCGCGAAATTGTCGTCAGTGCTTTACGTGAGTGGATGGCGCAAGTGGGTCGGCATGCCCACGTGCGCGTCAACACCATTGGCAAGGTCAAAACGGCGGTACAAATGATCGCCATCTCACTATTGCTCACTCAGATGCCAGGTGTGGGTTATCAGCCCTGGTTTTGGTTGGGGCAGGGATTATTGCTGATAGCGGTTGTACTAACTTTATGGTCAATGTCTCTGTATTTGCGGGCTTTTATGCGTGTGATAGGTGAGAGTGCGTCATAATCTGTAGCTTCTCGATAGGGCAATCCGCCTTTAAACGGGTTTTCTTGAGCCGACATATCAGGCCTGCAGCAAAGGTGCCAGAGCGCGGTTAGATCCACATTGACCCTGTTACAAGACCTTATAAAATCCGTAACTCCGCGGGAATAGCTCAGTTGGTAGAGCGCAACCTTGCCAAGGTTGAGGTCGCGAGTTCGAACCTCGTTTCCCGCTCCATCTTATATCCTCCATTGCACACAGCCCTCTGGCGGGTATAATGCGCGTCCTGCGCGATACGGGCTCCCCGGTCGCTGTTGTGTCAACGCATGAAAGCCATAGCTTCCATGTTGTATGGTCAACGCCCACGGCTCGGTGGCAGAGTGGTTATGCAGCGGATTGCAAATCCGTCAACGCCGGTTCGATTCCGACCCGAGCCTCCATTTAAATCAATGGCTTACAGTGTTCGCGTCGCTACGAGCGGCGTGGGTATCATTTAGGTAGACATCGTTGTATGTGGAAGGGCGCCTAGACCTATTGAGTTCTCTATACGGCCACTAGTCAAGCGGCTCTCACCTAGTCATTCCTCATTCGCGCTGTTGATACGTGCCAGACGTGCTTCTTCCTCATCGAAGGCCGCTTGAATTTCCCGAATGACCGCATCGACGTCGGCGTCAATCTCCTCGTCCTCAAATTGACCAGTAAGTGGTGTATCAGGATGCAAATCTCCCGCCTCGTAAAGGGCCCAAATCTCCTCCGCAAAACGGGTGTCTAACAGTTCTGGTGCCGATAGACCGTAGTAGGCGGTCATGTTGTTCACGTCGCGTTCAAGCATGGATTTCGCATGAAGATTGGCCGCCGCATCGACAGCTTGAGGTAAGTCAATGATGACCGGGCCGTAATCGTCGACGAGCACATTGAACTCCGATAGATCGCCATGGACTAGGCCGGCGCACAACATTTTGACCACATAACCCATCATCGTGGCATGGTCTTCCAGTGCTTGCTCTCGTGTGAGCGCGACATCATTCAATCGAGGGGCAACCTCGCCATCTTCTGACTGTATGAGCTCCATGAGTAATACACCGTCAAAGCACCCGAAAGGTTTGGGTACTCGAACGCCGGCCATTTCAAGCTTATACAGGGCATCTACCTCGGCGTTATGCCAGGCCTGCTCCTGCTGCTCACGACCGTATTTAGATCGCTTTTCCATAGCCCGCTGGCGTCGCGTGTTACGACCTTTACGACCTTCTTGATACTCGACCGCTTGCTTGAAACTTCTTTTTGCTGCCTCTTTATAGACTTTCGCGCAGCGGATTTCACCACCGCAGCGAACGACGTAAACGGTTGCTTCTTTTCCACTCATGAGCTGTCGTAGCACTTCGTCTACGACGCCATCTTCAACTAAGGGAACAAGTCGTTGGGGTGTTTTCATGGGGCTATTCAATCTCTGAAGTGAGGTGCTATGCCTTGAAGCTCATAGGGTGGCGAGGGCGAGTCTCAGTTCCTGCGTTCACCCATTGCCGCGTTGAGTAGGCGACTATGTTTTGGCCTTGTGTGCTGCTCAAGGGTTCAATTATGTCTTGGCTTAGCGTTGCCAGCACGCTACAGGTAACCTGCAGTCACTGCATAGAAAAAATTGTGGTATGAGGTCACTCTGCCTATGATACCCAAGCCCTAATACCTCAGCTGTGCTCATGTTTCTGTACTCCCTCGCCATTTATCTATTAACGCCTATTGTGCTGCTGCTCTTGTTTGCGCGTTCCCGTCGTGAACCAGAGTACCGGACGGGTTGGTGGCGTCGACTAGCAATTGGCCAAAAAAAGCCCAGTAGAGAAGGCAGTGGTCGGGTTTGGTTTCATGCAGTTTCTGTGGGCGAAGTGTTAGCGGCGGCGCCCATTATCGAGCAACTTATGGCGCAGCGCGATTGTGCCGTCTTAATAACGACAACGACACCCACCGGAGCGCGCGAAGTACAGCGATTGTTTGGCGAGCGAGTTGATCATGCCTGGGCGCCTATCGATGCGGGCCTTGTGGTACGCCGCTTTTTCAATCATTGGCGGCCAGAGTTGGTGGCATTGGTAGAGACCGAGGTATGGCCCAATATCGTGTCCGAGGCCAAGGGACGATCGATACCGGTTCTCTTGGTTAACGCTCGCATGTCAAAACGCTCGGCTCGTGGTTACGCTAAGTTCGGGTGTGTGTTCAGTAGCGTATTTAATGCGCTCGATTGTGTGGTTTGTCATGGGCGGGCGGATGTACGGCGTCTCGTAGCACTTGGGGTTAGGCCGTCAGTGGTCGCGATGGTTGAAAGTGTTAAGTTTGAGATAGATGCCAAAAGCCGGCGTGATAAGGCAGCATCGATGGCCACAGAGTTATCGATTCCTGTGCATAGGCCGGTAGTCGTCGCGGGTAGCATTCATCCAGAAGAGCAGAGTATTCTGCTAGACGCCATGGCGTTGCTATGGATCAAGTATCCAGCGGTGCTGTTCGTTATCGCGCCGCGACATCTGCACAATGTTAAAGCTTTAACCCAGGCACTTACCGACCGAGGAGTAGATTATGTTCTGCGCTCGGGCGCTGAGGGTGGCTTATCGAATGCCAACAGGGTCGTGGTTCTCGATACCTATGGGGAGCTGGGAAGTGTTTACGCCCTGGCAATCACGGCGATTATTGGCGGCACCTTGTTTGACCGGGGTGGACATAACCCCTTGGAGGCAATAGCGCTGGGTGTACCCGTCATCGTGGGCCATTCCACATTCAACTTCGCCCATATATACAAGGAGCTCACTGATATTGGTTGCTGCCAACTGGTGGTAAATAGTACGAGTTTAGCCGCTGCGGTGGAGCATCATCTCGATGACCCACAGAACCGGGAGACAGCTGCAAGCGCTGGGCTGCACTACTTCGCCGCAAGGTCAGGATCTGCGCGCAAACAGGTGGACTTGATAGCCTCCTTTATGGAAGAGCAAATCCATTGAGCGTCGTGCTCATCGTGGCCACACGCAACGTACAGTCTTTTCTGGTTGCCAGTGAGAAAAGTGAATGAAGATAGATTTAGTGCTTCCTCTGAAAGTCGACGGTAGTTATGGGTGCAATGATTTACTGCGAACGAAAATACTCCTGCACTCACTAACGGTGTTCGCCCAGCCGGAAACATTGGGTCAGTTATTTATCGTGGCAGATGAAGGCGAAATTCCTCAGATTCAAGGGGCGTTAAAGTCATTTTCGTCCTTACCCTTGGCGTTCGTTAGTGAGCAGGAGCTCGTGCCAGCGTTTGCCCACTATCCGTCCCTTAGGGGTTGGCGTAAGCAACAAATCATTAAACTGGCCGCCGCCACCATTGTGTCGCAGCCGTTTTATCTAACGTTAGATGCCGATGTCATCTGCCTTAGACCGTTTAACTACAACGACTTAGTGGTTGATGGGCGAGCGCTTATTCAATATGAAATGCGTTCCCAGCATCCTAAATGGTGGTGCTCATCGGCGAGATTGCTCGAACTACCGGTTGACGACGTAAACGATGGCCGTGGGATGTCGGTCACCCCCGCGATTCTATCCAGAGACATTGTCACTTTGCTGCAACAAGATCTTGCCATTGGATCGATGAATTGGGTGGATCGACTCTGTCATCTGCACAGGCCTTGGCATGTGAGTAATTGGACGCTCACTCGGTTAAGACGGGCTAAGTGGACCGAGTATTCTCTTTATTATTTGTGTGCCATGAAGCATGCCTGCTTGGATGACTATCATATCGAGTGCCAGACATTAGAAGTACCTCAGTATTTATTGAATCACGATGCACATCCGTTTGAACGGTGGGATGCAAGTGCAACGTTTTCTCCCCAAGGTCAGGGTTTGTTCTGCGTAGTTGGCAGTAAATCGATGGTGCTACCCCAGCTGGTTTGGGAGCGTGTGGCGCCATTTATCGTTGACGGTGAGGCTATAAACCTATGAGGCGACACCGTATTTCCTGTTTCGTTATCACCTACAACGAGGCCGATCGGATAGAGCGCTGCCTAAAGCCCCTGGCGACCTGGGTTGATCAGCTAGTGGTACTTGATAGTGGAAGTACCGACGGCACTACCGATTTGGCGCGACAGTTTACGCCCGACGTCCACGTAACGGACTGGCCAGGGTTTGGTAAGCAACGAAACCGTGCCTTAGCACTGTGTGAGCATGAATGGGTATTGAACGTTGATGCCGATGAAGAGGTCACCGAGGCGCTGAAAGGCGAAATTGATACGTTGCTGTCCTCTGACACGGTCGATTTCACCTTGGTTAAGATTCCCTGGCGTACGGTACTCTTTGGTGGCGAACTCACTCGTGGACGATACAGCTCTCCCCAGGGCAAACTGTTTTTAAAGGCAGGTGCGGCATTTAAAGACCGACCCATACATGAAACTTTGTTACTCCCACAGGAGAAGCCGGTCATCACTCGGCAAGGTCTTTTGCACTACAGCTGGCGGAGCTTTTACCATCTGCAAGAGAAGCACCTTATGTACGCACAGTTGATGGCTCAGCAAAAATTTCAGCAGGGCAAGCGCGCCTCTGTGGGCTATGCGGTGCTACGATTATTCGTTGATTTCTTTCAGCAGTACTTTCTTCGGCTTGGGCTTCTAGACGGCTGGCGTGGTTTGGTGATGGCGATTGTTCTGGGCGTCTACGGATTTAATAAATACGCGGCACTGGCTGTGCTCACAAAAGAACATCAATCGATGAGTGCTGGCCGTGACTAACAGTGCTTATTCAGACCGACCCAAGTGCAGCGCTTTCATTATTTGCTGTAACGAAGAGTCCAACATCGCCAGAGCTATCTCGAGTGTTGCATCTTTCGATGAGATTATTGTCGTCGACTCTGGCTCAACCGATCAGACCATTCAGATCGCGCGGGACTTGGGTGCTGTTGTGATTGAGCGACCATGGGGAGGCTTCTCTGACCAAAAGGCTTTTGCTATGGCGTGTTGTCATTATGACTGGTGTTTCAATATCGATGCCGATGAGGCGCTTTCGGTTGCCTTAAGAGACGAGGTTTTCAACGTATTGCAACGACCATCATCAATCGCTTATGACATTAAGATTAACGACATTATTGCCGGCAAGCCTCTGCATCCGTGGTCCCGAAAGCGCTCCATAGTGCGATTATTTAAAAAGGATTGTGTTCAGTATCCCCACGATCGAACCGTGCATGAAAATGTAAGAGTTGATGGGGATGTGGGGCGGATGCGTGGAGAAATCGTGCATTATGGCTACAACGATGTCTTCACCTATTTCGCAAAGCACGTCAAATATGCGCAATTGAGAGCCAGTGATAAAGCAGCTAGGGGTGCTCGGGGCAGTGTCGCTAAGCTGGTGCTGGTTTTTCCTTTCGTTTTTGTGAAAGTGTTCTTCTTTAGGGGATTGTTGTTTTCAGGCTGGCGGGGTGTTGTTGTGGCGGTTACCGAAAGTTTTTACGCCTTCGCTAAAGAGGCTTCATTGGTGGCGCGACGATCATCCTAGCCAGCGGTTGAATCATGCTGCTCATTGTCACGCACTCTGCTTATTGCTTTATTTAGCTTGTCTATCACTTCGGTGACGGAAATGTCTTCCATCAACTGACTGCCTTTCAGACGAGTTCCCCAGGCGACCTTGCTCACGTCTGATCCCCTCTGCTGGCATAGGAGTCTGCTATAGGCGTCCACAACTAAGTCTCGATGATAATAGGGGCCAGTTCTCGCTGGGTTTGAATGGGCGTACAAGCCAACGACTTTTGCCCCTTGTGCATTCGCGATGTGGAGCGTACCGCTGTCAGGCCCCAAAACAATATCAACCGCGCCACAGAGCGCAATGAGTTGTTGGATTGACGTCGTGCCAGCCAGATTCATGATGGGGGCCTTGGCCATTGTGGCAATGTCGTTGGCTAACGCAATTTCTCGGGGTGCTGGGCCCGTGCTGAGCATGACAAGAAAACCAGCTTCGTGAGCATGGTCGGCTATGGCGGCGTATCGTTCTGGTAGCCAATTTCGTTCTGGATTGCTTGCCGCTGGTGCAATCAGCAAGGCGTGCTGATTGTCCGCTATGCACGCGTTTGCCCAGGCTGTGGCATTGTCAGGGACCGGTAAGCGCCAATGGGGTTCGACATCCATCACGCCTAAAGCTCGACTGAACTGCATGAAAAAGTCGGTGACGTGGCGCCCCAGAGGCGCTTCTATAGAGCGGTTTATCATCCAGCGATGCAGTTCCCGAGAATACTGCTTCGGATAACCGATCTTTACATCAGCTTTGATCATTGCGGCTAGAATATTGGCGCGCAGTGACAACTGCATATGTAACAGCAGGTCAAACCTGTGGGTTATTTGCTTCAGGGCATTGGAGTACGCGCTTATGCCCAACGATTTATCGAAGCGTAACACCTCGATGCCCGGCATGTTTTCAATCAACGGGGCTTCTGCACGACCAACGATCCATGTAATCCGGGCATTAGGCATGGCATCTCTAATGGCGCATACGGCAGCTGATGCATTGCACACATCGCCCAAGGCCGAGAGCCTAAGAACACAAATCGAAAGGGCTGATGTGGTCCGAAATGCTTGCAAAGTGGTATCCTCGGAACTGCTTATTGGAAACTGGATTATGCCCAACTCAGCTGCGATTGTTAGAGGACCTCTAACGATTTTGTTCGATCACGCGCTATTTCCAAAGCCGTCTGAGGCGCTGTTTGATGTTCAAGCCTGGAATAATGCTTCACCCCTTGAGGAGGGCCGAGGCACCGTTCACTTTGTCAGCGATGACAGGGGGAGTTTTCTGTTAAAGCCGTTTCGCAGGGGCGGGCTGGTCGGTAAATTCGTCAAGGGCCGATACGTGTTTATTAGCTTGTTGCACACGCGTATGGCGCGTGAATGGGCAACCTTGAGAGCACTTCGGCAATTCGATTTGCCTGTTCCATTGCCCGTGGCGACCTGTGTAATACGCAAGGGGTTGTTTTACGAGGGCTCAACCCTCTATCAGCGAATTCCCCAGGCGACATCTTTTCGTGAACACCTGTTGCAAGGCACAGCTTCCAGCGCGCTATTCAACGCTGTCGGAAAGACGTTGGCCGCCTTTCATAACAAAGGGGTGTTTCACCCAGACCTAAACACAGGCAATGTGTTGGTAACTGAAAGCGCCATTTATCTTATTGACTTCGATCGATTCAGCGTCTGTCGTCAGCGTTCCCAGGGGCGGGTCGATTCAAATTTAAAGCGGCTACGGCGGTCTATAGAAAAACTGTCCGTTCTAGAAGTCAGCACCCTCGATGAGCGTTGGCAGTCATTGATGTCGGGGCATCAGTCGGTAGCCGTGAGTGTTGCCAGCATCCCCTCTAAAGCCTCTTTCGATCTAACTCTTGACCTGCATTAGCGACTTTATCGGATGGGTTGGGGGTCATTGAGTACGACCATTAGCGTGTCGGTGACGCTCATTAGTCCTTGATGTCTAACAGGTCGAGAAGACCTCCTTCACATTTTGGCTCATCAAGGTTGAGTGGCGCGCCGTCAAGAACTTGCTCGTAACATTGTTGGTATCCAATGTGCATCTGCAGCCCCGAAAATTTATCTCTGGCGAGTTCATGGCACGCCGTTCGATCGTATTGTGAGAGATCATTGAGGGCAGCGCTCAGTGTTGCGTAACTGTCCGAAAGCAGGCCAACACTGGAATCGTCGATAATTTCAGGCAGTGAGCCGTAGGGGGTCGCGATTACGGGCACGCCAAGATACAAGCTCTCGATAACAGCCAGCCCAAAAGGCTCATGCCACCGCACCGGAAACACCAGCGCTTGGGCCTGTTTGATGATGTTATTTTTCGTTTCGCCCCCAACCATGCCACAGAATTTCACATGACGGCTTAGGATGAGTGGTGGTTTGCGTTTGGGATTCAGCCGGTTGCCACCTAGCACCCAGATCTGTTTTTGTGAGGTCTTGGCAATACTCAGAGCACCCATCATGTTTTTATGGGGAGCGCTGCATTTTCCGAGAAAAATTGTGTATGAGCCAGGCTTGTCGATGGATGGGGCGCCGTACTCATCCCAATTTAGTCCGTTATAGACAAAGCACTCGGCACCATGGTTATCGGCATGTTTTCTGGACAGAAAAACGGTATTGCGAGCGTACACGCTGGGTTTTTGGGCGTTCCCGTGCTCGGTGCAAATATAGGGTTTGTGTAGTTCTCCATTAAAGGGTCGGTGAAAGTGTACGATATCTGGCCAATCATCAATCTGGCTTTGAATTGATTGCTTCTTGTTGGCAATGTGGGCGTTGTTGGGGAGATTTTTTGCGTTACCCCACAGGTAGCGCACTTCGTGTCCGGCCTTTTGCTGATTGGTGGCTAGGCTCCAAACCACTCTCTCGGTACCGCCATACTTCTGAGGAGGGAGGCTATAGCGGCTCTGTAATACGTGGAGTATTTTCAAAAGATTGTAAGCTCTTCGATTGTGCACAGTGCATCATATTATTGACGGGTGTTCTCGGGTCGGCGCTTTCTGAGCTCCGGCGCGAACATAGGGTCAGCTGCTTGGTTGGTCTCACCGAGAGACCAGAGAACAGCATATTTACTAAACGCATAGTTCGACAAGGCCCGTGCTTGCAGAAAGCCGCGGCTGCCATCGAAGATCAATCCACGAAGAATATATCGGTGAAAAAACTCCCATTTGCTGCGACGCCAAGCGAAGGCAACGAAACTGCGCTCACCTCTCGCTTGTTTCTCCTTGGCAAGAAAGTATGCGTACTGCCCTCAATACGATCGGCCTCGTTTTTACATATGAGTATGACGGATATGCTGTGTTTTCTCGGAGGTTTTGGCCGTAGTAAGTCGTTACGGGTCGTCATGGGCTGAATCTCCAGGCTGGTGCGACAGATCAACCTTGGTCATCCGAGGAAGGGCAACATCAATGCAGGCACCGTCGGCCACATTGTGGGCGGTGATATCGCCGCCCATATCTTTGATGATGCCGTAGCTGATAGAGCCACCCACTCCCATGCCCTTACCTACCGGTTTAGTGGTGAAGAAGGGCTCGAAAATGTACTCGATGACGCCCTCTGGAATACCACCACCGTTATCGCGTACCACTAGATGTACAATGGTGGGTGTCTCCGATACGGCAATTTCGATTCGACCCTCTTTGCCTCGTTCTACAATGGCATCCCTCGCATTACTGAGCAGATTAATTAACACCTGGTCGAACTGGGATTCGCTGCCATTAACCCACAGCGCAGGGTTGTTGGGGGCCGACTTGACGACTAGATCAATCCCCAAGACTGCTAGCTGCTGAGACCAAAACTCTACTGAGCGAGCTACAGCATCATTAATGTTAAAAGGCTCATACTCTGTAATTGATACCCGACCATAAGTACGCATGTGTTGAATGACTTTTGCTGCCCGGGATACCTGATCATCAATCTGCTCGCATTTGCGCATGAGTAGGTCGGTATTGGGCTGTGCAGCGCCGAGTTGTCTGCGAAGATTTGCCACACTCAGGCGAATGGTATTGAGTGGCTGATTGAGTTCATGCGCTACACCTGTGGACATTTCGCCAAGACGCGCAAGCTTTGCAGATTGGTGCAAAAAGGCTTCTTGGGTGCGGAGCTCGGTGACATCGGTGGTAACGACCCACAGCCCAGCCCATTGATTATCGTCATCCCGACGCTCGGTGGCGCTCAGAAGCAGTTGCCGGGCTTGCTTACCCCCTTCAACAAGCGTGATGTCTTTAGGCCCGTCGGGCACGTGTTCTTGTTGCGATAAGGTGCCAATTTCTTCGGCAAGGGTTGGATAATTCGCCAAAATGTTTGAGAAGGCTGGATTCGCAAATGCCACGGATCCGGTGGCATCAACGGCGGCTACCCCTGCGTCGATGCTGTTGAGTAAAGCCGCGTAATCGGTGTTGACCCGAGTGAGTTCTTGGGCGGCAGCCAATAAGTCACTGGTCTGACGCTCGACTTCCGCTTGCAGCTGCTCATTGATCGATTGCTCCAAGGCAATGAATTGCCGCTGGCTAGCAAGTTTTTCCCGTTGCAGTAAACGAAACCGATAGCCCAGAGCCAACGAAAATGTAACCAGCTCGGTAAGTACACCCAAAATGAAGCCATACCGCGTCCAAAAATTATGCGCCAAGAGGCCAATACTGAGCCCTGCCAATAAGAAGTAGCCCACTAGGTATCCACTTTGGGCGATGACATAAAAGGGCGCTAAGGGATTGCCGCGCATGATGCAGTAAATGCCTGTTCCCAAAACATATAAGGTCAGTGGCATAACACCGTAGATGCCCAACCCGTAAAAAGTAATGTCAAAGAAGGTGGCCCCTGACAACAGGAGATAGCTGGCGCTTATAACACGCAGACCCACATCGAGGCGCGGTACGTTCAGGCGGGTATCAAGCAGGCGTCGGGTGAACTCCACCATGGCCACCACCTGCAGCCAGGTCACCACACCCAAACGATATTGATCTTGGGCTGAATCGATCACAAACAGCGAAAATCCACTAAAGCGAACCAAAAACAACGTAGCAAGTAACGCGTGGCAGCAGTACAGCAAATAGAGTGGATCGCGAATACTGGCGAAGAGGAATAGGTTGTACAGGATAATTGCGGCAGCAGCGCCAAAGACAAAGGCGTAGTAAATGGATTGCCACTGAACCCATTGCACGAAGACAGACGGTGATTGCACCTTAACGCTAAAAGACGCATTGAAGCGCGATTCAAATGCGAGGTAGATATCCCGACGACCCCCCGGCTCGATCGCTACGGAGCAGGCTGGTAGGCGACTTTGAATGGCTCGTTCACGCAGGGGTACCTGCAGGCCGTTGGGAATTTTGGTTACTTGGCTCCCCATTGCAACGTAGCAATCGGCTCTACCGAGGAATACCTCATCGAAAAAGACGATGGCTTCGGTGGGTTGTGGACCGTCATTACGCAGTTGGAACCACATCCAATGGGTGTCGCGGCGATTATCAATTGTGGTGTTGGCACCAGTGAGTTGCCACGATTGCGATACTGCTTTTAGAGCCTCAAAAGATTGGTTGGGTGTGCCTGCATCGGCGCGCAGTACTTGAATATTGGAAAGGTCAGTATTAGCAGTGACGGCATAACTCGGCACAGACGTGACGTCATTAGCAGGTGCTGCTGAGACACTGTTGCCATATGCGCACAGAACCACCACTGTCCACAGCCATGCCATGATGGGGTATGAAGATTGGCGCAGGCCGCCGAGGGGCTTCAACTGAATGTGGGGGGTGTAACGGTCCAAGAGGACTGCATCCTTGCCAAATATTTTGGGTTATCGTGCCAGCGATTCCTATGATATCCGCTTGACGCTAAATGTCATGGTTTGATGCAAGTGCTTCAGATGACTTGTGATGGACATCACAACCCAGTGGACGCACTGGTATGATGGCGCCCAGGAAAAAGGAGGTTGTCGGTACATGCTCGATCGGATTCATCAGCACTTTAACTCTCACGTCGCGGTCGTGGAGTCTCTAGCGCAGCAAGCTGAGCCCATACTCGAGGCTGCACAGCGTTGCAGTACGGCACTGGCAGCAGGTAACAAGGTGCTGCTCTGCGGTAACGGTGGGTCAGCAGCCGATGCGCAACATATCGCTGCTGAATTGATTGGGCGCTTTGTTAATGATCGCCGTAGCCTGCCTGCTGTCGCGTTGACAACAGACACATCGGCGTTAACAGCCATAGCCAATGATTACGGATACGAGCAGGTGTTTTCCCGTCAGATCGAGGGCTTGGCTGTGTCGGGTGATGTGCTAATCGCCATTTCTACCTCAGGTAACTCGGCTAACGTGAACCGTGCTGCAGTGAGTGCCCGCGAGCGTCAATGCGAGGTGATTGGTTTGTCAGGAAAATCAGGTGGAGCCCTGACTGCATTATGCGATACCGCGCTGGTAGTGCCCTCTGACATTACCGCTCGTATCCAGGAGAGTCATATTTTGATTGGCCACATTCTGTGTGATCTGATTGAACAATCCTTATTTGCCGGATCGAGGTCAGATTAATCTCGTGAAGAAGGCTGCGTTTCTCGATCGAGACGGGGTGATCAATATTGACTACGGCTACATTTACCGCTGGGAGGACTTCCAGTGGATGCCGGGTGCGCTTGACGGTATGCGTCATTTGCAGGCCCTAGGGTATGCGCTAGTCGTAGTAACCAACCAATCGGGTATTGCGCGCGGCTACTACAGCGAAGCTGAATTTCAGGCTTTAAGCACTAAAATGCAGGCGTGCCTGAGGGATGCTGGCATCGATTTGGCAGGCATTTTTTATTGCCCGCACCATCCAGATGGCTCGGTAGAAGCCTATACCCAAGTTTGCACCTGCCGTAAGCCTGCGCCGGGTTTAATCCTCGATGCGGCGCGACAACTCGATGTGTCCCTGAGTCATTCGCTGATGGTCGGTGACAAGTTGTCAGACATGCAAGCTGCAGAGGCTGCAGATGTTCAAAAGCGATTTCATTTGACCAATGCCGAGCCGTATGCGGGCTCTGTACGGGTGAGCTCATTGGTAGAGGTGCCCGCGATATTAAGCACGTCTTTGCAATGCACTGGCGTCCGTTGATGCCATGATTTGCCTGACCTCTGATAGGCAGGTTGGGAGCGTCTAAGGTGGCTGGTTTAGATGCTCCCCGTATCCTCATTGTTCGTCTAAGTGCTATTGGCGATGTGGTGTTCGCGTCGCCCCTTGTTCGTGCCACGCGGGCGCGCTACCCAAATGCGTATATTGCGTGGCTGGCAGAGCTCGGGCCCGCGAGTCTAGTGCGCCATCATCCGGAGCTCGATGCCGTTGTTCTGTGGCCCAAGATGTCGCGGCAAACCCTGTGGCGAGCGATACGTGCATTTCGTGCAGAGCTTCGGGAACACAGATTCACGGTTGTGTTCGATATTCAGGGCCTCTTAAAAAGTGCCTGTTTGGGATGGCTCAGTGGCGCACCCGAGCGAATAGGCTTCAAAAGCAAAGGGGGTAACCAGTGGCTGTTAACACGGGCACTCGAGAAGCGTGCCAATACCCAACGCATTGCCAGCGGGTCCTTCAGATTGCTGATCCGGTTACCCCGATAGTTAACGGGGTATAAAACCCCGTGCTAGCATTTCCTTTTCTCACAGCTACAGGCCACTCCCATGCGCGCTTGCCCTAATTTTGATGATGTTGCCATTTTAGTTGTGGGCGATGTCATGCTCGATCGTTTCTGGACCGGTAGCACCGATCGTGTAAGTCCAGAGGCACCGGTGCCTGTGGTCAAAGTCCAGCATAGTGAGAATAGGGCGGGAGGGGCTGGCAACGTGGCCGTAAACATCGCAGCCCTGGGCGGTGCCGCGACTCTGGCGGGTCTGTGTGGAGAGGATGAGGCTGCGCGTTTACTTCGCACAGCGGTGGAAGAGGCCGGTGTCACCTGGGCCGTTTGTCCATCCGCTGCTGAAACCATTGTTAAATTGCGCGTGTTGAGTCGCCATCAACAGTTGCTGCGCATGGATTTCGAGAGCTCGCTAGAGAAGCATGCCGACGACATGTTCACCGCTTTTGTTCGTGCGCGGCTCGATGCGGTATCAACGGTAGTGCTCAGTGACTACGCCAAAGGCACACTGAAACGCGTACAAGACCTTATTGGCATCTGTCGAGAGGCGGGTAAGAAGATTCTTGTTGACCCAAAAGGTACGGACCTCAACCGATATCGCGGTGCGACGGTCTTAACACCTAATTTGAGCGAGTTTGAAGCGGTTGTTGGACATTGTGAGTCCGAGCAAGTGTTGATTGAGCGAGGGGTTGCCCTGCGTGATCAGCTTGATCTGCGGGCTTTGTTAATTACTCGAAGCGACCGAGGTATGACCCTGCTTGAGCGGGACCGCGATCCACTAACACTACCGGCCCGCGCTCGCGAAGTATTTGATGTCACTGGTGCCGGTGACACAGTCATTTCGGTTCTCGCCAGCGCCATGGCGCTTGGGCTGCCGCTGCCTGAGGCTACTTCACTTGCCAACACTGCAGCTGGTTTGGTGGTGGGTAAACTGGGCACCGCATCGGTGACCCGCGCCGAGTTAAATGCCGCCCTCACCCAAGAGGCCGAAGCCGTCTTGCCCCATGTGGGCGAAGTGTTGTCGGAGCAGACACTGTTATTGAAAGTTGCCCAGGCGCGCGCTGCGGGTGAACGGTTGGTCATGACCAATGGCTGTTTTGACATTCTTCATCGAGGGC
>CBFHMA010000006.1:0-30294 GCA_965656775.1 Luminiphilus sp. | reverse complement strand
CACCTTCACCGCCGATTTGGTTAACCCTTAAATGGCTGGGATTAAACGCCTAAGTAGAGGGGCGAACGCATGGGTCGCGCTGGCTGCGAGTTTTGTCAGTTTGTTCTGTGCCGCCCTTAGTCAGGCAGAGAGCCTGTTCGATTACCAACTACAACCCGTGCAAGTTGCCGAGGGCACCTGGGTCATCTCCGGTGTCCCCGAGGACTTCTCACGCAGCAACGGCGGCAACATCGTCAATATTGGCTTCATCGAAACTGATGCCGGGGTGGTGCTCATCGACACCGGACCCAGCCTGCGCTACGCCCAACAACTGGAGGCCGCGGTTGCTCAGGTAGCGTCAAAGCCCATCGTGGCGGCTATCATTACCCACCATCATCCGGACCATTGGTTTGGCAATCAGCACTTTAAACACCTGCCTATCTACGCGTTGCCCGCAACCCTCAATGCCATGATTAATGAAGGTGATAACTTTGCCGATAATTTGTATCGAATGAGCGGTGATTGGATGCGCGCTACCGAACCGACACCGGCCAATCAACCACTGACGACCGACACACTCAGTATTGGTGACCGCACCTTCAAGCTCATTACGCTAACGGGTCACACGGTGGCTGACCTTGCTGTACTCGACACTCACACGGGGGTCTTATTTGCTGGGGATTTAGCCTTTGACCAACGCGCGCCCACCACCCCCCACGCCAATATTGATACCTGGCTGGCGGCGCTCGATAGCCTTGGGGATATCGACTACCGGCTGCTGGTGCCGGGTCACGGGCAACCAGCCACTGACGATCGAGCCATTCAGTTCACACGTCATTATTTGTTGTGGCTACAAAACCTGTTGCAGCAAAGCGCACAAGTGGGCGACGTTCCCACTGATGTCATTAGCAAGCCTATTCCTGCCGCTTTTCAAGAAGCGAGCATGGTGCGAGAGGAGCTGAGTCGGTCGGTAATTCATCTGTACCCGAGACTAGAAGCCAATACCTTGGCTACTCACAAACAGGGCGGCTACAACTGACCGTGACGCCGGTAAGATCCCCGGGGAAGCTGATTATGCTGGCGGCAGTTGTCACGGTCACGTCATCGCTGAATGGGGTGGCGGCTATCGAGCAGTGCCCACGCGATAGCTCCATGCCTGAGGGCTATCGCCTAGAGAATTACCGACGCCCTACCCCTCGCTGTGTGCCCGGTGCAATCACCGTCGATACCAGCGAAGTGGTTACGATGTTAGCTACTGACTCGCCTCCGCTATTGATCGACGTCTGGGCGCTACTACTGCGCAGTGAACCCGGCTTTGGCCACGAGTGGTTACCCACCGAGGTTCACATGAGTTTACCCGGGGCCATTTGGCTGCCTAACGTGGGTTACGGTGTTTTAAAAAAACCCATCGATCACTGGTTTCCCCAGCAGCTTGATGAACTCACCGAAGGTGACAAAGAGCGCGCCATGGTGCTGTTCTGTGTCGCGGACTGCTGGATGTCGTGGAACGCAGCTATTCGTGCTACTAACCTAGGGTACAATCAAGTGTATTGGTATAAAGATGGCACATCGGGTTGGCATGAATCAGGCCGCTCTTTGGTACCGACGTCGCCTTTACCTATTTACTAACCGGGGCCCATTCACACAGCGATTATTAATTGAGCACCCCGAGAACTCCCGAGCGCGTAGGAGTAAAGTACACACGGAGGTAACCGCAATGCTCTCTAGTCCGTTCATTATTCCTGTTGTTGCCATAGTCGGTGGCATATCACTGTCTGCCTTTATGGCGTGGATAAAGCATCGAGAAAAAATGGCCAGCCACGCCGGCACCGATGGCAAGTGGCAGACCGAAATCGATGCGCTCAAGGCGCGTATTGAAGTGCTTGAGAGACTGGTCACCGATCGCAAAGAGCGGTTAAAGCGAGACATTGGCGGTCTGTAGCCGTTAGAAAATACGCTTCGCTGACGAACGCCTCGCTTGGGGTTTTGCCGATCACTTGATGCCTAGTCTGATTTCGTCACACAAAAAAAGGGAGCCCGAAGGCTCCCTTTTTCGTAACTGATTAGCTGCTTCGATTAACGAGTAGCCACGTTACGAGCGGGCAGTTTGAATGTCCAAACCATACCGCCCTGGTTGAAGTTCTTGACGGTCTTGGCCACTTCGCCGCCCCACAGAGGTACAGCACCGCCCCAACCAGATACCACCGATACGAACTGCTCGCCGTTCTGCTCCCAAGTAATGGGTGAGCCAACGATGCCTGAACCAGTGTTGAACTTGTAAACCACTTCACCTGAACGCGCATCGAAGCCCATCAGGTATCCTTCAGGCGTACCAGTGAATACTAGGTTACCCGCGGTGGTCAGTACACCGCCCCATAGAGGCGCAGGGTTCTTGTACTCCCACACGACGTCGCCCGACTTGGGGTCAACTGCTTTCAATGAACCAATGTGATCATCGAAAATGGGCTTAATGGTGAAGCCAGAACCTAAGTAGGCAGCGCCTGACTTGTAGGATACGGGCTCGTTCCAGATGTCCATGCCCCACTCATTAGAGGGAACATAGAATAAGCCGGTATCTTGGCTGTAAGCCATGGGCATCCAGTTCTTACCACCAAGGAATGAAGGAATGGAAAATACCTGCGCACCCTTCTTCTCGCCGGCGGGATTGCCCGGACGGTTGTCGTCAACGTAGAGGGGCCGACCTTCGTCATCGAGACCCTTCGCCCACGTGATGTTATTCACGAAGGGGAAGCCACGGATGAAGTCACCGTTCTCACGATTAAGTACATAGAAGAAGCCATTACGGTCGGCGGTTGCGCCAGCTTTCACGGTCTTGCCATTTTCCTGGTAATCGAACGAAATGAACTCGTTCACACCATCGAAATCCCAGCCATCGTGTGGCGTGGTCTGGAAGTGCCATGCAATCTTGCCGGTATCGGGGTCAATAGCGACGCGTGATGCTGAGTACAGGTTATCGCCAGGACGCAACCAAGAGTTCCAAGGTGCTGGGTTACCGGTACCGAAGAACAGCAGGTCAACGTCTGGGTCATAGGTGCCACCCAGCCACGTTGCCGCACCACCGTGCTTCCACATATCGCCGGGCCACGTAACGTTGGCTTTGCCGCCGGTAATGCCGTTTTCTTTACCGTTCAAGTAGCCCATATGGCCTTCAACGGTAGGACGACTCCATACCAACTCACCGGTCTTCGCATCGCGGGCTTCAACTTTACCCACGATACCGAATTCACCACCCGAAACACCGGTAATGACCATGCCTTTAGCGATGAGTGGCGCCGCAGTGTAGGAGTAACCCGCTTTGTAATCACCCAGTGTCTTCTTCCAGACGGGCTTACCGGTAGCGGCGTCGAGGGCAACGAGCTTGGCATCAAGGGTGCCGAAGATGACCAGGTCGTCGTAAAGCGCAGCGCCGCGGTTTACCACGTCACAGCAAGGCATAATGCCGTCGGGCAGTCGCGCTTCGTATTCCCAGATTTCGTCACCCGTGTTGACGTCGATGGCCCAAATACGTGAGTAAGAACCGGTGACGTACATGACGCCATCACGCACGAGCGGCTGGCTTTCTTGACCGCGCTGCTTCTCACCACCTAGTGAGAATGCCCACACGGGCTGCAGGTTCTGGACGTTATCGGTAGTCAGTTTATTCAGGGGGCTGAAGCGCTGACCCTGGGGACCAATACCGTAGTGAACAATGTCACTGGTGTTTGCTTGATCGTTGATGATGTCGGCGTCGGTGACACCGGCGCTTGCATTACCTGAAATCAGGCTAACGGCCATGGATAGGGCTGCTACGCCCAAACCGTTTTTAAGGTTGCTCTGGCTAATACGCATCGGAGATTTCCCTCGTTGCTTATGGCGAATGGACTTAGCGTCCTTCCTTTGTGGTTATGAATTTGTGTTTATAGGTACTGCTTTTTGTCGGTACTGCATGGATCAGTATCATGAGAAAAATTCTCATGATCTGCCCCCCGAATCCACTACACGTGCGTCCAAGAATGACGGTACCAAAGTAGTAAGCCTGCTCGAGGTCACTGCTGGGGTACGTCGTACGTAGACGGTACAGTAAACGTGGTTTGGTACTTGCTGAAAAGGGTGGCCATGCGGCCATCCATAACAGCTGCACTCAGCAAGTCACCGATGGCGTAAGACAGTTCGCGGTGGTTTTGTTTCACCGCAGCACCAATGTCCCACTCCAACACAGCTAGCTGCTCGAGTCCGTCGGTATCGATATCGAAGGCATTGGGCACATCGCGCAAACCCCACTCGATTTGCGAGCGCATGCCCACCACGGCTGCGGTTTCCCCCGCACGCAGACCCGCCAGTGCCTCGCCAGTTTTCAAATAATGGGTAACGTTGTCACGCAGCCGACCACCGTAGGCACCGCTCAAAATAATGTCGGGTAAGCTGGCTATTTCTACGCCCACTTTTTCATAGGCAAAAATAGCAAGATTGCGAACTTCACCGGTTTTCTCGAGGTCCCGGGCAATCGACCAACTTTCCCGGTGATAGGGGCCGAACATCACGACATGCTCGTGCTTGGGCAGTCCATAGCCATCAATGGCGTAAGCGTATTCTCGGTCGTAAGGCACACGCAGCATGACATCAGCAACGCTTCGATCGAATACCGATCCGCGCCAGATCGCATTGCGCAGATCCCCTTCCAAATTCTCATCGGGGGTCAACCAAAACCACACGGGCTTCACCCCTAGACCTTCGGCGATGAGGGCACCCACTTCAATATCGATGCCCTGCGCCTCACCGGCGTCGTTGGTGAAACTGTAGGGTGGAAAATCCCGGTACACCGCAATTTCGATAAACCCACTGGCCAACACCTCATCGAGGTTGCGATCCTCGATAGCGCCATTATCGAGCTGACCCAACGCTACCGTTGCGCTCAGCCAGCCCAGCAATACGACAAAGACGATACTACCAAGCCGCATTGTGCTGCCTCCGGGTGTTTATGATTGGGGCACACCGCGGGTATCGATGAAGGCACGGATGGCCCACATGGCTTCCTGAGACAGGGTCTCCTCGAAGGGAGGCATATAAACGCGACCCTGGATAACCGCACCGTGTCGCACACGCTGAATAAACCATGAATCTGACTCTGCCGTATCGGCCCACTCAAATTCATCATTCAGTTTGCGCAGATCGGGGGTCATGCCGCCGGAAATCACATCAAGGCCATGACAACGGGCACAGTTCTGGTTGTAAGCAGACGAGCCGATTTCAATGGCCAGCTCATTACCGCGATAAGGGTTTTCTTCTACCCAACCATCGATTGCCTCTAAACCATCGGTGTTGACCGGCTGTGGGGTCACATCCCCATGGGCAAACACCTGGGCTGCGAGTACGGCGGTGGCAGCGATTGCAGCAAGTTGGCGTACTTTCATCATAATGACTCTGTCTCCCGGCTTTCACCTACGACAAGGTGCGCCTTTTCATTGATCATTGTGTTTGATCGTTGGTTTCGAGCAACCACGCATACGGCACGGTTATTCATTTCGCGAATGGTAACGGTCGACACGCACCTGACAATGCTCCTTTGGTATGACTTTAACCACTCCTTCGCCTAGCTCACTGGGAACGATTGGAGGATCCCGCTGCGCCCTATAGAATGAGGGTAATACGCTAGGTGCCCATGAAGCCGCAGTAACACTGGCGTTACACTATTTTAGCGGTTTGATCACGGCCAAAAATCAATAATGGAGCATCCCTTGATCCAGCGCTTTATTCGTTACACGAATGTTCGCGATCGTGGTACACCAGCGCCACGGTGCCAATGCTATCGCATGCTCGGGTTGTGTCTCGCGGCATTCCTTTTGATTGCCTTCGCACCCGTCAGGGCTGCAGAACCCGTCACTATCGACATTTTGTATATCTGGCAAGCCATAGAGCGGCCCCCAACGTTAGCCAATAGAGCGCCCCCCCCCGACAATGCGGGTCTTGCAGGCGCCGAGCTAGGGGTTAGCGATAGCAACTCCACCGGGCGTTTCACGGGGCAGACGTACCGGCTAACCACACAGCAGGTTTCATCAGCGGAGCAAGCCGCCGAAGCGGTTACCCAGTGGTTCACTGACGGCTCTGGACTCGTGGTCGCCGACCTACCCGATGACAGCTTGGTGGCGGTGTTACAACAACTGCCCGCTGATCAATCGGGTTTCGTCATTAATGCCACTAACCGTAGTGATCACTGGCGCTATCGGTCCTGTCGCAGTGGCTTGCTGCATACCGCCGCCAGTCACGCCATGCTTGCCGATGGTCTAGGTCAGTTTTTCATTGCTCGCCGCTGGCGCGACTGGTTGTTGGTCAAGGGCCCACGTCCTGATGACGCAGCGTGGAGCGAGGCGTTTAAACGCACAGCAAAGCGCTATGGCGCCAAAATTCGCGACGAAAAAACCTGGTCCTTTGAGACCGATTTACGTCGCACCGCACAAGCTGAACTGCCCTTATTTACCCAGGCGAGTGACTACGATGTGGTGCTAGTCGCCGACGACTTGGGTGATGTCGGTGACTTCATTCCCTACAATACTTGGCTGCCGCGACCCGTTGCCGGTACTCAGGGGCTAGTACCCACCGAGTGGTCCCCGGTTATTGAGCAGTGGGGCGCGCTGCAGTTGCAAAATCGCTTTCAAGCGCTCGCTCAGCGGGGCATGACTGCCGATGATTACGGCGCCTGGGCGGGTGTGCGCAGCATAGCCGAAGCAGTCACGCGTACAGGCCTCACTGATCCAAGCAGTCTTTACAACTACATGCTATCGGATAACTTCGAGCTGGCGGGGTTTAAGGGCCGCGGACTGACCTTCCGACCATGGAATGGTCAGTTGCGACAACCCATTACACTGATACAACCGCGGGCTGTGGTCAGCCAGAGCCCGCAAGACGGCTTTTTGCACCCCCGCACCGATATGGATACCTTGGGTTATGACGCGGCTGAAGTCGATTGCCCCTTTTAATCGAATGCCCTTTTTAGTCGAATGCCCCTTTATCAAAATCGAATGCCCCCCCTAAGGAGACGTTTTGATGCACCCACGTAGTATCACCTCACAGACCATTCTGGCAGTGGCAGCTTGTTGCTTATGTCAGAGCGCGAGTGCCGACTTGGCCTGGGTATCGAATGAAAAAGACAATACCCTGTCGGTGATCGATACCGATACTCTCACCGTGACGAAGACCGTTGAAGTGGGTATGCGCCCTAGGGGTATTATCTTTAGCGGTGACTTCCGGTACTTGTACATCTGTGCCAGCGACTCCGATGCCGTGCAGGTCTACGACACAGAAACGGAAACGATGTTGCATAACCTGCCGTCGGGGGAAGACCCTGAGCAGTTCGCGCTGCACCCCAACGACCGCACTCTCTACATTGCCAACGAAGACTCTGCGGTCGTCACGGTTGTCGATACCCAAGAGCGCAGTGTCATCGGACAGGTCGACGTAGGTGTTGAGCCAGAGGGTATGGCGGTGAGCCCCGATGGCAAATGGGCGGTGAATACCTCTGAAACCACCAACATGGTGCACTGGATTGACACCAGCACCAACGCACTGGTGGACAACACCCTGATTGGTCAGCGACCCCGCCATGTGGAATTCAGCCACGATGGCAGTACCCTATGGGCATCGGCTGAAATCGGCGGAACCGTGCATGTTATCGATGTAAACAGCCGTAAAGAGACCAAACAGCTGTCCTTCAAAATTCCCGGCATACACAGGGACCGATTGCAGCCGGTGGGCGTAAAGCTCACGGGCGATGGCAAGTATGCATTCGTCGCCCTGGGTCCCGCGAATCATGTGGCGGTCATCGATGCCAAAACCTATGAGGTTCTCGATTACCTGCTCGTGGGGCGACGGGTGTGGCATTTGGCCTTCGCCAATGATGAAAAATTATTGCTCACATCAAATGGGGTGAGTGGCGATGTATCGGCCATCGATGTCGATGAGCTCGAAGTCATCAAAACACTCCGTGTAGGGCGTTACCCCTGGGGTATAGCGGTGCAACCATGAGCTCTCTAAACACAGCACCGGCGGTCAGTATTCAAAAGCTGTGCCATGACTACGGCCAGCGCAAAGCGCTCATCGACGTCAGTTTTGATATACCTACCGGCACTTTTTTAGCCCTACTAGGGCCCAATGGTGCCGGTAAAACCACCCTCTTTTCGCTGCTGACTCGGCTGCTACGCCCCACTAGCGGCAGTATTCAACTATTTGGTGCCAACTTAGCCCATTCGCCGGGACCGGCTCTGGCGCGTATGGGTGTCGTTTTTCAGCAACCTACCCTCGATTTGGACTTAACGCTACGCCAAAACTTGGCCTATCACGGTGCCATACAAGGCTTGTCCCCCAAGCACGTTAAACTGCGCAGTCAGGCGGAATTAGAGCGCTTTGGATTGTGGGCCCGCTGTAATGAGCGGGTGCGGGACTTGAATGGCGGTCATCGGCGTCGAGTGGAAATTGCCCGCGCGCTGCTGCATGAACCCGATTTACTACTGCTCGACGAGGCCAGTGCCGGTCTCGATCTAGAGAGCCGTACCCACTTGTACCAACACGTCCGGAATTTATGCCGCGACGAAGGTAAAACCGTACTCTGGACCACGCACCTGGTGGAAGAGCTCAATGCCGACGAGCTGGCCGTGCTGCTGCAACGGGGTCAGGTGAAAGGCCAGGGGCCATTATCGGCCTTAGCTGCAGCACAAGGCCACGACGATGCCAATGCCTTAGTCTTGGGCTTATCGGAGCCCGCATCATGACATCCTCCTCAACATTGACAGTAAAGCGCTCAACACAGCGCCCGAGGTAGCAATGGGTAAAGCGGCAACTAAACTCGGATTTCTAGGCTATTGGTACTGCTTTTACGGCGTTCTGTTACGCGAGTTACAGCGCTTTCTGCAGCAACGCACGCGTTTTTTGTCATCGCTGGTTCGACCGCTGTTGTGGCTTGTGGTGTTTGCAGCCGGCTTTAGAGCAGCGCTAGGTATTGCCATTATCCCACCCTATGAAACCTACATCACCTATGAGGTGTACATCGTACCGGGGCTCATCGGCATCATCATTTTGTTTAACGGCATGCAGAGCTCGTTATCGATGGTTTATGACCGAGAAATGGGCAGTATGCGCGTACTACTCACCAGCCCACTACCCAGGGGCTGGCTGTTGCTATGCAAGCTCTTGGCCGGTGCTATCGTATCGCTGTTTCAGGTCTACGCGTTTTTATTGGTGGCACGCCTGCTCGATGTAACACCACCCGCTATCGGTTATTTAACGGTGCTACCAGCTACCGTGATCGGCGCATTAATGCTCGGCGCCTTGGGCTTATTGCTATCGTCGCTCATTAAGCAACTGGAAAATTTTGCCGGTGTCATGAACTTTGTCGTGTTTCCCCTGTTTTTCCTGTCATCGGCCCTCTACCCCCTGTGGAAAATGCGTGAAGCTAACGAATGGATTTACTGGATTTGTGCCGTTAACCCCTTCACCCACGCAGTGGAGCTCATCCGGTTTGCCCTATACGGCCAATGGAACGGTCCGGCACTGGCGGTCACGTCGGGCACTGCCGCCGTATTAACCGTAGGCGCGATTGCTGGATTTGACCCGGGAAGGGGGATTTTGCGGCGTAAAACCGCTGGAAAACCCGGATAAGTCATTCAGGCTTTATTTCTCGACTTATTCTGGGGTATGTTCTTTATCATAATGACAAGCCACAAGATGCGACTCCATGTATCAGATCCTCATTGCCGACGATCACCCCATGATTCGCGAGGCCATTGCTGGCGCGATCAAACAAGCGTTCAGTGGTAGCTCCATCGATGAGACCGACTCACTCGATGGAGCCATGGCCTACGCAGACGAAAACCCCGACACCGACCTCATTTTGCTCGACTTAAATATGCCGGGCATGGATGGCCTTAACGGTATTGTGGCGTTACGCAGCGCCCATCCCGACATCCCGGTGGTGGTGTTGTCAGCAGAGGAAGACAAAAGCGTCGTGCTGAAGTCAGTGACGTACGGCGCCGTGGGTTTCATTACCAAATCAATGGCTCGGGACAAAATCACCTCGGCACTGGAACAGATTCTGGAAGGCCAAATCTACTTGCCGCCGGACATTATTCGCAGGCCCGATGACAGCGGCCATCGCCGCCGGCATGACGGGCCTAGCATCGATCAAGATCTCATTGCCACATTTACCCGACGGCAGCTGTTAGTGTTCGAACACATGGCCAAAGGCAAGTCGAATAAAGAGATTGGTTACGACCTGAATATTGCTGAAACGACCGTGAAAGCGCATGTTTCGGCTATCTTGCGCAAACTGAATGTCCACAGCCGGCTAAAAGCCATTTTGTGCGCCAAAGACATCAACTTCGATCAATATTTAGGGCGGTAACCATCAGGCTGACAATCGCGTACTGCTGAACACATCAGGCGTTGGGCAGCAGTCGCAGCATGACGCTTCGTAATTTGTGTGGTCGAACCGGTTTGTGTAAGAGAGCGAACCCCGAGGCCGCCGCCTGCATACGCAGTTCCCGGCTGTAATTAGCCGTAATCATAAGTACGCCGGGCATATCTTCTAACCGGTCTTGCAGCACTGTGGCTACAGCAAATCCCGTTAAATCTCGATCGAGCTGGTAATCGAGAATCGCAATTTCAGGCATAAAGCCTTCACGCAGGCACTCATCCATGCTCGCTAAATTGCGGGCAGTGGCCACCTTGCAACCCCAGCGCTGCAGTATGGTTTCCATACCCTCGAGAATGGCTGGGTCGTTGTCGACCACCAATACCGGCACATCCTCAAGGGCCACCAAGTTGGCAAGCTCGGGGATTTCTGGCACCGGTGTTAAGTGCTTTTCAGACAGCTCACCGTAAGGCACATGCACCGTAAACACCGAACCACGGGAGGGTAGCGAGCGGACCGACACCGAACAGCCCAATACGCCACTGAGTTTATCGACAATAGCAAGACCAAGCCCTAGACCACGCTCATCCCGTATGCGCCCCGTCTCGGCCCGCTGGAACTCACCAAAAATCAGTTGCAACTGATCTTCTTCAATACCAATACCGGTATCGGCCACCTCAATATCAAGCCCCGATGGCCGCCGGCGACAACCCAGTACCACGCGGCCTTGATCGGTGTAGCGCAGCGCATTAGTGAGTAAGTTACGTAAAATGCGTGCCAACAGCTGACTGTCGGTATGGACCACCACCGAAGACCGTACATAACGGAACTCAAGGCCCGCTTCGGTGGCAAGAGCCGAGAACTCATCGCTTAAGGTCGATAGTAAGCTATCCACCAAGAAAGGTTCTGATGCTGCCTCTACAACACCTGCCTCTAGCTTTGAAATATCCACCAAGGTCGTGATGATACTTTCCACATCGTCGAGGGACCGGGTTAGAGAACTGGCTAGTCGCTCTACCCGCCCATCGAGGTCTTCTTCCAACATAGCCGACGCAAACAAACGTGCGGCGTTCAAGGGCTGTAGCAAATCATGGCCAGCAGCGGCCATAAACTTCACTTTTGATTCACTCGCGGTGCGAGCTTCCCGAGTGGCCTCAAGCAGATGACGCTCGATTTGAGCCCGCTCCTCGACCTCGGCCTGTAGCTGGTCGTTTAAATCCGATAGCTCCCTGGTTCGCTCGAAGACCCGCTGCTCCATGTGCCGGTAGGCATACTTGAGGGCACTTGCGGTTCGACGCTGTTCGGTTACGTCTTGCTCTAAAACAAAGAAACCAATGACCACCCCGGCCTCATCACGGTGGGGTACGTAACTTTTCGTGAAAATTTGCTTACGGCCATCGGGCAACACCTGCTCAATTTCAAAGTTGGCGGTTTGGCCAGACAGAACTCGATCGAAGTGAAGCTGGTGTTTACTGAATTCATCGGGCCCCAGTAACTCGGCTATTGTGGCGCCTTCAACCTGATGACGCGGTCGATCGTACCAATCTTCAAAACTTCTATTGGCAAACTCGTAAACACCTTCTCGGTTCACATAAGCAATCAGCGCGGGTAGTGAGTCCGTCATGAAGCGCAGGCGTTGCGCACCCTCTCGGATAACCCGGGCGTCGCGGCTACGGGCCGTGACGTCGTTGAAGGTGACAACATAGCCACCATCTAGCATTGGGTGACTACCCATGTCGAGTACGGTGCCGTCGTTAAGCTTCACCTCCTGCTGACAGCCGTTTCGAGCGGGGTCACAGCCATGCCACAAGCTACTGACATCACCCAACACCGCACCAACAGGGGACTGCTGCAGTACCTCTGCCAGAGGTACTTCACGACCCTGCAGAGATCCCTCATAGCGTAATAGCGTCCGGAAGCGCGGATTACAGACCCGAATACACCCAACCTCGTCGACCAGCGCCACCCCTTGGGGCAAATTCGCCAGTAACTCATGCAATAGGTTGTCATGGGCCCTCACTGTCCGCTCACGGGCGTTCAGTTCGCCGGCCTTTACCTCGGTGACATCGGTGTAAGCCACGACCAAACCGCCATCGACGGTAGCGCGCTCAGCCATTTGCAACCAGCGACCATCCGCCATACGAAACAGACTGTCTCCCGCTTCAGAACGGGGTGACGCCGTTCGCCCAGCACTGCGACTATCGCTATCAAACAACCCGTGGTTAGCTGCCAACCGTCCCAAATCCGTCAAACGGGTTTTGCCGGCCTCGATAACGGCGCCACTTCCCGCCCAAAACTCAAAAAAACTGGCGTTTCCCAACACCAATAGGCGCTCTTCATCAAACAGCGCTACTGCATCGGGAATGGCTTCAATTAAATCTTCTAAACGCCGACGGGATTGGTCACGCTCGGTTTGGGTTCTGTCGAGGTGTTCGCGGGTTTCGTCCAGCCGGTTGCGGGTTTCTTGTAATGCCTTCGACTTAGAAGCCACCTGCTCGGTTAACATAGCGGCGCGCTGAAACGAGCTATAAGCGGTGCTTAGGTTACCCCACCCCAGTTCCACACGCTGAACCAGTACGTTATTAATGACTTTGAGCTTGCTGTTCTCGTATTTGAGAGCTTCGAGTTCAGCGCGCAATGCATCGTTTGACTTCTCACCCGCACTGCCCACCAGCTTGAGATCGGGCGCAGAGGTGCGTTTATCAGTCATCGCGGTAGCCAATGGCGATACCCGTGAAGGAGTGATTCACGTGCAGGCCATCACGTTGCTCGCCGAAGGTTTTGAAGCCTACGACATTGAAGCGTCGATACAGCTCGGTCAGTGCATCGAGTTGCTGCTTTTGCTCGGCTTCTTGGAAACGGTGAATGCAATCACAGCCGAGTACCAACTGGGGCTCACCGATGGCCGCGGTGACACTCTGCATCTGCTTACCAAAATGCTCCAACAAACCGGTGTCGGTGAGTTTGGTGAGAATAATGCCGTTATCGATAGCGCAGAAGAAGGTCAGACTGAGATCGTCATTCACTTGTCGCACCGAGCGAACGAACAGATGCTCACCCAATTGAACGCCCAAGGGATGACAAGCAAAGGTGCCGTCACTTAAATCATCGAGAGACAAGCCCATTACCCGGCAATATTCAGGGGCCGCTGGCTCCGCATTAAACTCGAGCACCACCCTGCGCTCTGGGTCGGCTTTAGTGACAATTAACTTCTCGTTCGACGGTGCAAAATGGTGACTTGAAATGAGTGAGAACGGGCAACGGGTACTGATTAAGGTAATAGCGGCGGCGTTCTCTTGAAAGCCTCCATTACAATAAATGTATGTGCTATTAAAGTTCATAGCATCACCAGCGGAGCCACCGAACAGAGGTATACCATCGAGAGCGTGATGAACGACCGGCAGCATCATTTCCTCTCGACTTGACAGCCCATCAAGCAGTGACAACGCAAAGGTATGGCCACTGCTCCCCCAAGGGGTGCGCTGACTCAGGTCATCAATCGTCTCTCTGACCCGAGACGCTATGTGAGACTCATCGGCAAATGCGAGATCATCGAGGTGCAAAATCGCAGCAGTGAAGTCTTGGTCATTGAAAGCAACAGCGCTGATGGGGTTGGCAATCACGCCCCCGTCGGCAATTTCACCGGCGGTGGTACAGCCAATAACCCGGGTTCCCTCGAATGTCGTGGAAACCGCCTTGCCAAGGGCATGTAAATCGTAGGTGGGCGTACAAAAGAACACGACGCAGGCTGCACTGTCAGGGTGCAATTGCTCGGCAAGTTCGGCGACCGCCACCATAGGATCGGCACTATCAGATACTGCCGTACGCACGGATCGCACACGGCCTGAACTGGGTTGCTCACTCACCAACGTCTGCATTGTTCCCCTTGCACCCGCCATTATTGTTATCTCCGCAGGATATTGCGCTAGGTTTCGTTTGTATAGGCGTTATGCCCTGTTATCGGTCGAGGTCGTCATTGAAACACTCGCTTCGTCGCAAGAGCCCCTCCAGCAAATGCCTAACTGATGCCGATGCCATATCCCTCGGCCGATCGGCGTCGATGGCGATATCGTCTGCAATCGTTGCCGGTGCCCCTTGTAATACCAGCACTCTATCGGCGAGCTGTACGGCCTCTTCCATATCGTGGGTGACGAATAGGATAGTGGTTTTCTGCTGCTCCCAGCAATTTAACAAAATTTGCCGACATCGCTGAGCGGTATATCGATCGAGTGAAGCGAACGGTTCATCCATTAAAAGCAGCTTAGGCTGCCCCAACATGGACCGAGCCAGGGCCACTCGCCGCTGCATGCCACCCGATAACTGGCTTGGGTATTTATCGAGGGCGTCATCGAGACCGACCTTCGTCAACATTTGGCGGGCGATATCGACGTCGTGGCAGACTAGACGCAAATTGTCGAGTGCTGTGAGCCAAGGCATGAGCCGTGGCTCCTGAAACATAAAGCCAATGCCGTGGTCACGACCCACATCGAGGGAGCCGGTCCAATCACGATCGAGCCCGGCCAGCATGCGCAACAACGTGGTTTTCCCGACTCCCGAAGGACCCGTCAGCGCCACGAATTCGCCGCTCCCCAGGTTTAACTGTAGTGGACCAAGCAGAGCCTGACCGGCAAACGCTTTATGCTGAATGCTGAGATTCATGACGACCGCCAGCGCATAACACGCGACTCCCAAGGTCGAATGAGTAGCGCTTCGAGGATAACAATGACCACCACAAAGCTCAGCGCGTAGGCCAAGATGGCGTCGATCTCAAAAAACTGAAAAAACTCCCCCAGTTTGAAGCCCATACCACTGCTGGCCCCCAGTAACTCAACAACCAGCACAATTTTCCACACTAAAGCCAAACCCGATCGCGTGGCTGCAAGGAAGTAAGGGTAAATCTGGGGTAACCACACACACCAAAACCGGCGCCATCGACTCAGTTGGTGGACCGTAGCCACCTCTAACAGCCCCTTATCGACCGCGCGCACACCCTCGCGAAAAATGACTGCCATGGTGGGTGTCTTATTTAAGACCACCGCCACGATAACAGCCGTCTCGTTTAGGCCCACCCAGAGAAAACTTAAAATAATTACCACCAAAGCCGGCATGTTCAAGCTAAGGGTCAAAGGCGCATCAATCCACTCATCAATACGCGGGAAGCGCCCCATGAGTGCTCCCAACAAAAGACCCGCGATAACAGCCAAGCCAAAACTCACAATGACTCTGAGCAAAGTAATGGCCAGATTTTCCGGGAGTACACCGCTTTGCCATTCCGACCAAAAACGCACTGCCACCTGTTGCGGTGCAGGTAATAAATCGGGATGCCAGACGAGCACCACACCCTGCCATACCATTAATAGCGCCAGCAGTGATGCGCTGCGAATCGTTAAAGCTCGCGCCGCTAAGTTCATGGGCTCACTGCACGGGGGGCCAGAAAATACCAGGCACCAAACGTTCAGCGCGTGCCTTGTCATTGAGATAGAGGGCGGCGACTGCGGTGGTATCTTGAATGGTGCTTGCAGTTACTGGGCCTGGGGCGCCCGCTAAAAATCCCGCCTTTAGCGCCTCAAACACAGCCGGTGAAGGTGTACGCATCAGAGGTTTCAGTGGCAACCAAACGCTGGCGTCTTCAGCCATTAGCTGTCTTGCAGCTTCAGCAGCCGCTAAAAATCGCGCTAATGAAGGGTCTTTAGCCTGCATAGAGGCAGCGCTAAAACACCAACCCAACATAGGGACCGGCCCAACAACACCTAGCCTAGCCAACAGTTCGTCGACTGTGAGCAGTGTCCGAAAGCCCTCAGACTCTAAGCGTGCAGCGTAGTGCCAGTAGGTAAGAAGTGCGTCAATGTCACCACGCAGCGCCAATTGATTCAACAACGGTGGCGCACCGAAACGGGGCTTAATGGGATCGGCCATGGTAGGTTGGCCAGGCTGAGTCAGCAGCACATTAAGAAGTCGCCAGCCCTTGTCGCTGTCACCACCGGCGACGCCAAGATGCTTTCCTGCTAAGGCTTTGAGACTATCGATTGATGACCCCTCCGGAACCACTAGACGCCCGACGGCGGTGGAGTAAGGTGCAAACAAAAACTGTCGCCCCTGATCCTGCTGCCGCAGTACCCATAACCAGTCTTGCACGGCCACATCGGCGGCGCCGCCCTGAAGCGCAATAGACGCCGCACTGGGAGAATTGACTTCGCGAATGTCTAATTCGAAACCATGAGCACGATCAAGACCGTGAGCCTTAATGACTTGTAATTCCCAATTAGCGGTGCCGTATTTCAAGGTAGCCGCACGAACCACCGGTAACGATTCTGTGGCGCTCACACCCAACACACAGATAGCCTGAGAGAGCATCAGGCTCAGTGCGATGATTAGGGCTCTGACATTGCTGGTTAGTATACGCAACAGCTCACCCCTCCCCCCGGTAGATGATCATGGACCTGCTCACTAAGAAAGCTTAGCCCTTGGCAATAAGGGCCGACGATTCGGACATTGTTCTGTAAATGAGTTGTCCAGTGGTTAGATTATGACAGTTTGCCGCGGCCAATGCCGTGTCAATGACATCGCGATGGGGCGATTTAGTACAAATGGGATCAGCGTTGGCAGCGTCTCCGGTCAGGGCAAAAGCCTGACAGCGACAGCCCCCAAAGTCTTTTTCTTTCTCAGGACAGCTACGACAGGGTTCACGCATCCAGTCGTTACCCCGAAAATGGTTAAACGCCTCGGATCGATACCAAATATCCTCAACCGCACTGCTTCGGACGTTGGGGAAATCTAGCGGCAATTCCCCGGCGCTGTGGCATGGTAACGCACGTCCATCGGGTGCCACCGCCAAAAACATCGATGCCCAACCGTTCATACAAGGCTTGGGCCGCTCCTCGAAGTAATCGGGTATAACAAAAAATAAGCGCATGCCATCGGGATTTTTTGCTCGGTAGGCATTTGTGATTTGCTCGGCTCGCTCCAACTGCGCTCGACTGGGCATCAACTGATCGCGATTAAGCAATGCCCAGCCATGGTATTGAGCATTGGCGAGCTCAACGTAATCAGCACCTAGGGCCTCTGAAAGCGCGAGAATACGGTCGACTTGATCGATGTTGTGTCGGTGCAATACAAAATTCAGCACCATTGGATAGCCAGCCGCTTTCACTGCCCGTGCCATGGCCAGCTTTTGATCAAACGCCTTTGCGCTGCCCGATAGCAGTGCGCTGACGTCACTCTCCGTTGCCTGAAAGCTTATTTGAATGTGGTCCAGCCCCGCTTCTCTTAGGCGATTGACCCGCTCGGTGTTAAGACCAACCCCCGATGTTATGAGGTTGCTGTAAAAGCCCAGTTGCCTAGCCTCGGCCACCAGCGTCTCGAGGTCTTGCCGGACCAGAGGCTCCCCCCCAGAGAAGCCCAGTTGGGCCGCACCCAGCGCCCGACTCTGACGTAATACCTCGACCCATTCGTCGGTGGTCAATTCGACACCGGCGCCTGCCATGTCCAGCGGATTGGAACAATAGGGGCACTGGAGCGGGCAACGATAGGTCAGTTCCGCCAACAGCCATAGGGGAGGATTAGGTTTCTCAGCCAATCTCGACCCAACGCTGCGCTAAGGCAGTCTCCAAAAAGGTCGCAACATCATCGGCAATAGATTCAATGCCCGGGAATTGCGCTTCGAGGCTGGCAATAATATCGGTGACCGAACTTGTGCCATCGACTTCAGAGAGTATGGCACCGGCGCTACCGTTAAGCTTGACCATACCTTCGGGATACAGCAGCACATGGCAGTCTTGGGCAGGTTCCCACTGCAAGCGGAAATGACTGTGTAATCGGGGAATTGCGTTCTGATTCATGGCTTATCGAAAGATTGCACTGGCCAAGGGCCATCGTTACAGGTGTGGAAGGGCGGTGTGTTATGGACGTAAGCCATGGTCATTGCGTCCAGCATGGCCCACAAGACATCCAGCTTAAATTGCAAGATGGAGAGCGCATGCTCTTGTTCGGTGCGCGTCTTAAAATGGGCCAATGTGATGGCCAAGCCATGCTCCACGTCCCGTCGCGCTTCGCTCAAACGCTTGCGGAAATATTTAAGTCCGCTAGCGTCTATCCAGTCATAGTGTTCCGGCCAAGTACTGAGTCGCGATTGATGGATTTCGGGCGCGAACATTTCGGTAAGCGATGAGCATGCGGCCTCCTGCCATGTTGCTCTGCGCGCAAAGTTCACATAGGCGTCGACCGCGAAACGTACCCCCGGTAATACGTGGCGACAATCAGTAACTTCTTGGCGGCTCAACCCAACCGCTTCACCTAGCTCTAGCCAGGCCTCAATACCGCCCTCATCACCCTCATAACCATCATGATCGAGAATGCGCTGAATCCACTTCACCCGCGTCTCACGGTTTGGGCAGTTAGCTAGGATGGCGGCATCCTTCTGGGGAATCATGATCTGGTAGTAGTAGCGGTTCGCCACCCAGCCACGAATTTGAGCAGGCGCCAACTGGCCACTGTACATGGCCTTATGGAACGGATGATGTATGTGATAGCGCTGCCCCTTGGCACGCAGTAACCCCTCGAATTCTTTAGTGGTCCAAGGCTGCTGTGTGTCGGCTACCGCAACCGACCGTTCAAGCATGGGCCAATTCCCCATGCCTGCGTAGCAAAGCATCACTATCCGCTGCCTGACGCACTACTTTGAAGGCCATGCCATCCCAGGCAACTTCAATCCCCTGAGCGTTCAACTGCCGTCGCTGTGGCGAATCTTCGATAAGAATGGGGTTGGTGTTGTTAATGTGTATAAGAATTTTGCGTGGACCCACTAGCCTATTCATCCACTGCATCATGCCATTGTCGCCACTCTGGGGCAGATGGCCCATCTCAGCGGCCAGTTTTGAGCCCACACCCGCCACAATCATTTCATCTTCCTGCCAGAAAGTGCCATCCACCAACACGCAGTCGGCTTTGACCATGATGTCGAGCAGGCGCTGGGTCATTGCACCTAGGCCCGGCGCATAAAATAAGGATGTGTTGTCGCGAGTATCTTCGACGTAAAAGCCCACGTTGTCGCCAATATGGGGATCGTGGCGATGGGGAGAATAAGGCGGAGCTTTACCATCGAGAGGTACTGCTGTTATGCGCAGGCCTTCCATACCCGTCACCGTGAAGCTACTACCGTCGACGGGTATTTGATGATGGTTGACGCCGCCATCCCAACTCTTGAGCATTTCAAAAATAGGAAAACCTGTGCTGAGGTCGTCGGCCACCATATCGGTGCAGTAGACATCTAGGGGGCATCCCTCGCGCAGCATCAGTAGGCCGGTGGTGTGGTCAATCTGGCTGTCGGCGAGCACGACCGCATGAATGCCAGTACCCCGCAGCCCACGACGGGGTTGTAGTGCTGGCGTCGCCTCAAGCTGCGCACGTAAATCGGGGGACGCGTTAAATAGCAGCCATCGCTCATCGTCGAGACTGATAGCTATAGATGATTGGGTACGCGCGGTGGCCTTGATACGCCCGGAGCGCACGCCATAACAATTAGTACAATTGCAGTTCCACTGAGGGAACCCTCCGCCCGCGGCGGAACCCAGCACATGTATCTTCAAGGTAATATGTCCGCAGGGTCAGCGAAAGATCCACCGCCCAAGGGCGGTGGCACTTCTATCAGCGTGCGCTGAAGTACATCGTGACTTCAAAACCTACACGAAGGTCAACGAATTCTGGCTTGCTCCACATGGTGCATCTCCTGAGTGAGTTATGAGTTTTCTTGAGAGTGTTCGCCACCTCAACCCTGACGTTACAGGGGGTGCCGATCCCATGACACTGTACTTTGGGCGTAGGCCTCTGCTTTTTTGGTAGGCATCCGTTCACACCCTTTATCATCCTTCGTGCACTGGGCACGAAAAACCCCGTAAAACGCCAGAATAAAAAAACCCGGCATAAGCCGGGTTTTCTCGTTGCAGCTAATCCTTAAGCTTAGAAAAAGCCGAGTGGATTATCACTGTAGCTCACCAACAGATTCTTGCTTTGCTGGTAATGCTCGAGAGCCACTTTGTGAGTTTCGCGGCCAATACCCGACTTCTTGTAACCACCAAAGGCGGCGTGAGCAGGGTAAGCGTGGTAGCAGTTCATCCAAACCCGGCCTGCTTGAATACCCCGTGCCATACGATAGGCGCGGTTGGTATCGCGGGTCCACAGACCTGCACCTAAGCCGTATTCAGTATCGTTGGCGATAGCCAGCGCTTCTTCTTCCGTCTTGAAGGTAGTGATGCCTACCACAGGACCAAAGATCTCTTCCTGGAACACGCGCATATCATTGGTACCTTTGAGGAAGGTGGGCTGAATATAGAAACCACCATCAAAGCCTTCGATATGCTCTTCGGCACCACCAATCAATACCTCGGCACCTTCCTCACGACCAATGTTGATGTAGCTCATAATCTTGTCGAACTGCTCGCGAGAGGCTTGTGCACCCACCATGGTGTTGGGATCCAAAGGATTACCCCGCACGATCGCTTTGGTTCGCTCGATCACTTTTTCCATGAACTGCTCGTAAATATCTTCATGGACGAGCGCGCGAGAAGGACAGGTACAGACCTCGCCTTGGTTAAAGAACGCGAGCACCATGCCTTCAACCGCTTTGCTGATGAAGTCATCGTTCTGATCCATGACATCGGCAAAGTAAATGTTAGGTGACTTACCACCCAGCTCTACCGTTGACGGGATCAAGGTCTCTGCTGCACAGCGGAGAATATGATGACCCACAGCGGTTGAACCGGTGAAGGCAATCTTGGCGATGCGTGTGCTGGTGGCCAAAGCCTGACCCGCTTCAGCGCCGTAGCCTTGAACAATATTGAGCACGCCCGGAGGCAGAAGGTCACCGATAATGTCGAGTAACACACAGATAGACGCGGGTGTTTGCTCGGCCGGCTTCATCACCACGCAGTTACCAGCGGCCAGCGCAGGACCCAGTTTCCAGCACGCCATCAGCAGCGGGAAGTTCCAAGGGATGATCTGACCCACAACACCCAGCGGCTCATGCACGTGATAAGACACAGTAGATGAGTCGATTTCAGCCATGGTGCCTTCCTGCGCACGAATACAGCCAGCAAAGTACCGGAAGTGGTCAGCGCACAAAGGCACGTCAGCGTTCAAGGTTTCACGTACAGCTTTGCCGTTATCCCACGTCTCTGCCACAGCTAGTGCTTCTAGATTGGCGTCGATGCGATCGGCAATCTTCAGCAGGATGTTGGCACGTTCAGTGACTGACATGCCGCCCCATGCGGCGCGTGCGCTGTGAGCAGCGTCGAGAGCTAGGTTGATGTCCTTGTCATTGGAGCGAGCAATTTGGCAAAACACCTGACCGTCAACCGGCGAGATATTGTCAAAGTATTGGCCATCGACGGGGGCAACCCAATCACCACCGATGTAGTTGTCGTACTTAGCGTTGAAGGCAACGGGCGAGCCTTCGGTTCCCGGTTTTGCGTATGTCATTGGAAATCCTCTATGTCGCAGAAGTCGTTATGGTTAATGTGCACTGGTATTGAGGCCAGCGGGTCATACCTGCCCAGCATAGGTAAGCAAGGTACCTGTTACCCACTGTACTTTGGTGGACCGACGCCTAGTACTTTGGTACCGATCGCGAAATCAAAAACAAAAAAGGCCGGGAGACAACATGTACCGCCCGGCCAACGCTCCTCACCGAACCCGGTGATTAGAAATTGATGATGAGACCAAAGTTGATTGAATCTGTTTCCTCAGAGAGCTGAGATGCATCAATCGTGATCTCGTTCTGTGTATATTCGAGAACACCGATCAAGTTGGGATAGAAGCTATGGAACAACGCCGCGGTGGTAGTCTCGTTCTCCCAACGCGCCGCATTTTCGATTTCTGATACACCGTATGAAAGCACAGCTCGGGTGTTGCCCATGGTGTAGGCAACCTGACCTAAAGCGCCATTACTGTCCACTTCCTCACCGTTCTCTACGATGAATCCGGCACCTGCGAGACCCAGTCCTTTGTTGTCAGCGGGACCCACCAGGAAACCAACACCCTCGCCGTCATATCCAGAGGCGTGCAGAGAGAGGCCACCAAACTTCAGTTTGGCACCGTAGGAAACGCCGCGAGTATCTACTTTCTCGGTGGCACTTTCAGACGTTTGCTGCATAAAACCGCCCCAAACGTTCAGGTTGGCGCTTTCACCCAAGCTCACAGCATAAGTTAACTCGCCCTCGATCCGAGGCGCACTCTCTTCAGCAGCAGGGTCGGCGATCAAGTTACCAGCAGCATCTTCAGCGGTCGCCGCTCGCGACGGATCAATCAAACCCACTGCCAATTTAAGCCCTCCCATGTCGGGAGATCGGTACGTAATCTGATTGGTTGGCAGTGGATAGATATAACCAGAGCCGATGTTCCCGAATGAGACGTAAGCGCCGTCAACAAGACCGAGGGTATCGTTAGTCATACCATAACCCAACAAGATCTCATCACCGAATATATTGCTGCGGTTGTACAGGGTGAAATCTTTGCCGATTAATATCTGGCCCCAAGACGCATCCACGGTGCCGTAGAACTGACGAGTATCAATAAGACCATCTGTAGGGGTCTCATCGCTATCGTTAGTTGAAACCCAAAAAGACGCACGGCCGCCAAGTGTGACATCGCCCATCTTCTTGCTGAAAGTGGTGCCAAACCAATTGGGCAAGAAGCCAGATCGGATACGAGCCTGATCCCTTGATGCTGTCTGCTCGCCTGCAACATTGGTTTCAGTTGAGGCAGTTGAATAAAACGCATTGAATGACGCATCTAGGGATACAGTGGTGCCGTCGTTGTTGTAAACCTCTACAGCGGCCTGTGAGCCAAATGACACAGCCGCAACAGCGCCGGCCAGCATTACCTTGCTGAACAGTTTGGATTTCATGGAACCCCCTCCAGATATTGGTTTTATCGGTACCGCATCGAAGACGTCACAGTCTCGGGTACCGCTACGCACAGTGGCTGCCGGTTACTCTTTTGTTTGGCATTGCCACGTGCCGCCACTATGCAGACAGACCCAGCAGGTCGAAATTCCTCTTTCTGGTTGTTGGCGCTGTGCTTTAGGGGTTTGGAAGCACTACGCTACTAGAACTACTACCTCGGAAGTAGACGGGGCTGCCACTTAGCCAAACAGCGCCGCCATTTCATCGAGTACCGCAGGATCTTCGATGGTGGAGGGCACTGTGTAGGGCTCACCATCGGCAATCTTACGTAAGGTGGCCCGCAGAATTTTACCCGAGCGGGTCTTGGGTAAGCGCTCCGCAACAATGGCACGCTTGAAGCACGCCACAGCGCCTACCTGCTCGCGCACCGCCGCAACCAGGGCCGCCTCCAGCTCAGCGGGTTCAATCATGGCGCCGTCTTTTAACACCACTAGACCAAGGGGTAACTGGCCTTTGAGTTCATCGGCAATACCCACAACTGCGCACTCAGCCACCGCAGGGTGAGCCGCCACAATCTCTTCCATTTCACCGGTGGAAAGTCGATGGCCCGCCACATTAATGACGTCGTCAGTGCGCCCCATGATGAAAATGTAACCCTCTTCATCAATGAAGCCGCCGTCACCCGTCAAGTAATAGCCTGGATAGGGCTTAAAGTAGCTCTCGTCAAAACGCTGATGGTTGCCCCAGACCGTGGGCAAACTGCCCGGTGGCAGTGGTCGCTTAATCACCACCGCGCCCTGCCCTCCAGCGGGCATGGGCCGACCCTCAGGGTCGAGAATAGCCACATCGAAACCCGGCGTGGCTTTCGTCGAGGAGCCCGGCTTGGCCGGAAAGGATTCGAGTCCTCGAGGGTTGCAGGCAATGGCCCAGCCGGTTTCGGTCTGCCACCAGTGATCGACGATGGGCAACTCGGTCAACGCCTCAAGCCAATGATAGGTTGGCGGATCCAGGCGCTCACCGGCTAGATAAAGGGCCGACAAGCTACTGGTGTCATACTCGCGAAAGAGACTGCCTTCAGGGTCTTCTTTGCGCACGGCACGAAAAGCGGTGGGTGCCGTGAATAATACCTTTACCCGGTAGTCTTGAATGACTCGCCAGAAGGCCCCAGCATCGGGGGTTCGCACCGGCTTACCCTCGTACACAACCGATGTGCAACCGGCCAATAGCGGTGCATATACGATATAGGAATGGCCAACCACCCAACCCACATCGCTGGCCGCCCAAAACACATCGCCGGGCGCAATGTCATAGACAGCAGCCATTGACCAAGCCATGGCAACCCCATGACCACCGTTATCGCGCACCACGCCCTTAGGCTTGCCCGTGGTACCGGATGTGTACAAAATATAGAGTGGGTCGGTAGCCGCTACGGCAACACAATCAGCAGGCTCTGCACTGGCTACTAAGGCACGCCAGTCAACATAGCGTGCCCCTTGGGTTGTGACTGGGGACTGGGGTCGCTCCAGCACCACTACATGCTCTGGCTGATGGGCGGATTCCACGAGTGCACTGTCAACAATGGGCAAATAATCAATGACACGACCCACCTCGATACCGCAACTGGCGGTAATCAATACCGTGGGTGTGGCATCCTCCAGGCGAACCGCCAACTCGTGGGCGGCAAAGCCGCCAAACACAACGGAATGAACTGCACCCAATCGTGCGCAGGCCAGCATGGCGACGACCGCCTCGGGCATCATAGGCAAGTAGATCACTACCCGATCGCCCTTGTTCACACCCAGATCGCGCAAACCACCGGCAAAAACCGCCACCTGCTGTTGTAACTGGTTGTAAGTAATAGCCCTGCGGCTCTCGGTCACCGGCGAATCACAATAAAGCGCTACCTGCTCGCCCCGACCTGCCAACACATGTCGGTCGACCGCGTTGTAGCAGGTATTCAGCACGCCATCGGGATACCACCTTTCTACACCATTGGCATCGTTTGCAAAGCCAACCTCGGGCGGTTTAATCCAGTCGATGAGACTCGCGCGCTCCAGCCAAAAACTAGCCGGATCAGTGATAGAGGCGTAGAAAGTAGGAGCGTAGCTCATAGGGTTAGTCTCACGTAAATACTTAACTCATATAGAGTGATTAGTGTCGCGCCCCGTATCTGTCCTGTCATTACGACGTTGGTCGGGGGGTTGCGGGGTTGCGGGGTTGCGGACAGCACGCCCTTACAACCCCCCCCTGTAAGTGCGATTATTTCTATCAGATTAAGCTGGCTGATCGACAAACTCGATGGCTTTTGTTGAGTTAATCAATTGGCATATCGAGCCGACTATTCTTATGTTGCGTATGTATCGAACGGCAAGCCTCGGCACGAGCTGCAACGCAGTTGCGGCGGCGGTGGCTGCCTTTAACCAGAGCTGGAAAAGCCTTCAAGGAGAAGACTGACATGTTCAAACCGAAAATCCTGATAGCCGCAGTTGCGATGGCCAGTGCCATGTCACTGCCAGTGCAGGCCGAGAACACCTTCGCAAAGCCACCCAAGTTTTGGTGGCCAGATCGCGTCGATCTGACTCCACTCCGGGATCACAGCCCCGAATCGAACCCCTATGGTGCTGATTTCAATTACGCCGCTGAATTTGCCAACGTCGATTTAGCCGCACTCAAATCCGATATTCGCGCAGTGCTCACTGACTCGCAAGATTGGTGGCCCGCCGACTATGGTCACTATGGTCCCTTCTTTGTACGCATGGCTTGGCATAGCGCCGGCACCTATCGCGTAGCCGATGGGCGCGGTGGCGCCGGCGGCGGTCAGCAGCGTTTTGAACCCCTAAACAGCTGGCCCGACAACGCCAACCTCGACAAAGCGCGCCGCCTGTTGTGGCCGGTCAAGCAGAAGTACGGTCGTCAAGTGTCCTGGGCCGACCTGATGGTGTTAACCGGTACCGTTGCCATGGAAGACATGGGCTTCAAAACCTTTGGCTTCGCCGGCGGTCGTCAAGATGACTGGGAACCCGATCTAGTCTACTGGGGCCCTGAAACCGTCATGTTGGAAGACCAGCGCTACAAAGGCGAGCGCGATCTAGACAACCCACTCGCCGCCGTGCAAATGGGCTTGATCTATGTAAATCCCGAAGGCCCAAATGGTAAGCCAGACCCGGCGCTTGCGGCCCACGATATTCGTGAGACCTTCGGCCGTATGGCGATGAATGACGAAGAGACCGTTGCACTCATTGCCGGCGGCCACACCTTTGGCAAAGCCCATGGTGCCCACAAACCGAACGACTGTTTGAGCGTAGAACCTGCTGCGGAAGCCACCGAAAGCCAAGGCTTTGGCTGGAAGAACAGCTGTGGCAAAGGGCATTCTGAAGACACCGTTACGTCGGGCCTTGAAGGTGCCTGGACGCCCACACCCACCAAGTGGTCGATGGCTTATCTCGGTCAGCTATTCGCCTACGACTGGGAAATGGAAGAAAGCCCAGCAGGCGCAACCCAGTGGGTACCAAAAGACGACAACACCGCTTTTGTTCCCGATGCGCACATTGAGGGCAAGCGTCACAAGCCCATCATGTTCACCACCGACCTATCGTTAAAAGCGGATCCCGCCTACCGTGAAATCTCCAAGCGGTTTTTGGAAAACCCCGAACAGTTTGAAGATGCCTTTGCGCGTGCGTGGTTTAAGCTGACTCACCGCGACATGGGGCCACGAGCCCGTTACGTAGGTGCCGATGTACCTGCCGAAGTGCTGATGTGGCAAGACCCCATCCCCGAAGTGGACCACGTTCTCATCGACGCCAAAGATGTGGCCAAGCTTAAGAAGGCTATCCTGGCAACCGGCTTAACCGTACCTGAATTGGTGCGCACCGCTTGGGCATCTGCCGCTAGCTATCGTGATAGTGATATGCGCGGTGGCGCAAATGGTGCCCGCATTCGTCTGGCGCCCATGAACCAGTGGCAGGCCAATAACCCCGAGGAGCTCGCTACCGTCATCGACAAACTAGAGCAGGTACAGAACACCTTCAACAAGTCGAGCCGCAAAGGTAAGCAGGTATCGCTGGCTGACTTAATTGTGCTGGGCGGTGCCGCGGCCATTGAGAAAGCAGCCTCCGATGGGGGCCATTCTGTAACCGTGCCGTTTACCCCGGGCCGGATGGATGCCAGCCAAGAAATGACTGATGTCAATTCATTCGCCGAGCTTAAGCCCGCTGCTGATGGTTTCCGCAACTACTACAGCACCGAGGAATCCTACTTGTCCCCAGTTAACGCCATGATCGATAAGGCCGACTTACTCGATCTGAATGTGCCCGAAATGACGGCTCTTGTGGGTGGTCTGCGGGTGCTGGGTGGCAACCAGGGCGGCTCTGACCACGGCGTGTTCACCGACAACATGGGTGTACTCAGTACGGATTTCTTTGCCAACTTGTTGGATATGTCCACCGAATGGCGCCCATCCAATGAATCTGATGGTTTGTACGTAGGTGTTGATCGCGCAACGGGGGTTCGCAAGTACACCGCGTCCCCTGTTGATCTGATGTTCGGATCTAGCTCGGAATTACGAGCGGTCGCCGAAGTGTATGCGGCTGCCGATGGCGAAGCGAAGTTCATGAGTGACTTCGTCAATGCTTGGAGCAAAGTCATGACGAATGATCGCTTCGATCTGGAAGCGGTTGGTACTGTCCGGTCCGGTATGGCTGCGCGATAGCGCAAACTCAGGTGCACTCGGCCCGGTGGCACTCGCCACCGGGTTTTTTTTGCACGAATGTTTAAAGCAGAATGTGTGAGTGACTTGGAATAGAGTTAATCGTAACGGTCTTTCAGAACGAAAAATGCAAGACCCAAGAGCATGGCACTGAATGGGATGGCGAGGTAAATACCGCTCACACCCGTAAGATCACGCAAAGTGACTGCACCAAAGTTAAGGGGCTCTATCAGAGTCGCCTCAAGGGCTGGATAAGCCATAGAAAACAACAGGGCGCCCACCAAACCACCGACGACCGTGAAAATAGCATCGAGCTTGCCTTCAGAGGAACCCACGACGCAGGTGCCTGGGCAATACCCAGAGACCGCCCAACCGATACCGAAAATAATGCCACCGACAGCAACGCCACCCAAATAAGCGGGTTTGATACTCATATTGGCCAAACCATTCAGGTCGAGCAGGTAGACACCCAAAGTACCCACACCGATAGCTGTGGCCATTAGCTTGATAATCCACATATCTTTAAGCAACAAAGTGCCCAAAATACGGCGATAGCTAGTAGCACCACCCATGTACAAAATAGCGCCGAACGCGCATCCGATTAAGAAACCGATAACAAGCGTTTGCATGGTGTTAACCCCTTTGGCGATACAGAAGGTGAGCCACGGCTATCGCCGTGCCGAAAGTGAAAATGCCGAAGATGAAAGAGCTCAGTGCCATTTGTGATATGCCACTGATCATATGACCACTGGTGCAGCCTCCCGCGAGGCGGGCGCCAAACAACAGCAAGACACCACCACCAAATGCAGCAGCAAAACGCTTGCTGCGGGATCCACCAAACACCGACTCCCACATTTTGGGCATGGAACCCTTATCGGCTTCAGGCTGTTTCGTGCGCAACAGACGCGATGTAACGAGTCCACCGGCGAACATGCCGAACACCAGCATCCACCCGTAACCAACCCCCCAGTTCTCCTTTTCGCCGTATTTTTTTAGGTAAGTATTGTTTGCAGTTGCTTCAGGCGCCACACGGTGGGCCACCGCCGCGTCTGTGACTACGAACTGCGTGGAAACCCCCAAAGGCTGTACTAAGAACGTTGCTAGCGTGAGTAACAGACCTAGGGCGATGCCCGCGGCCTTCCACGAGATAATCGCTTTCTCTTCCTGCATGTCGATCTCCGTTATACGTCACCGCCCCATGGGCTAGGTACGGTTGCCCATTGCTTAAAATAGCCCATAGGCATAAGCATATTCCAGAAAAGTAGCCCGCCACAAGGCGCAATCTGAATTACCTCAGCCCCGCCTTGTGCTTCTAAAAGACTGACATTGGGGTAAATGACGTCAGTTATCGTCTGTTTGCCTTTGACGCTCGTAAGGCTTGCGGGTCGGCGAACCTGATAATGGCTTGAATATTAAACCTGTACTGGCGTCGTCGCCTGCAGCAGAGGAATCCTCGGCCACTTCATCTGCACCATCAATCGTTGTGGTGTGAGGACCAGCATCAAAGGAGGACTCTCCAGATGTAAGCGTCTTATCCGTGTAGCGACCCGACATGGCCTTAACACAGGCAGACCCTGCAGCAGCGCGCACAAGACGCTCAACCGGCGGTGACCAGCGATCACCTGCACCTACGGCTATTTCCGCCACCGTTGCCGCCACAACGGCGGCGCAGTCGGTCTCCGCCTTTGCGCTAGCAGCTCCCAAACCCATAACTAACAACAACCCCGGTAACACGACACGACCTTGCATAGCGAACTCCCCTGAAAAGGACATAGTGAATAGCGACAGTGTTCGTTAACGAGCACTGATTCAGCAGGCAGTGAGTATTGCACACCCGCCATAAGCCCCCACACAACGACCCAAGTAAGTATCGCAACCCCAATGACCGATCTGATCTGCGCACCCCACTGGTGCAAGAGCGCCCTAAAAGCGCGCTAAAAATGCTAATCGACAGCCCGCAAGCGGGGTGAAATATCGCCAATGAAATTCATTTTGTTATTTAAAAACATGGATTTACGAAAGTTGGCCCGTGAAGTGCTTTGGGTTGGGGTGGGCAACACTCGCGGTGATAACTTCAACACCACGACGCTGCACCGACATTGAATGATTCAGCGATAGAGGAACCACCATGCGAAACCTTCAAAACAATCGTCAAGTACTGAAAACCCTTCCCGCGATCGCAGTACTTGCCGGCTGTGCGTTTGCCGCACCGTCTCAGGCGGGCAGCTGGAGCGCCAACGCGTCGATGACCAACAACTACATTTGGCGCGGACTAACCCAAACCGAAAACGAGGCAGCAGTTCAAGGCGGTATCG
>CBFHMA010000005.1:7991-31872 GCA_965656775.1 Luminiphilus sp. | reverse complement strand
ATCAAATTTCTCAATCAGCATCAACAGTAGACGTCGGTCGAGATGATCGAAGCCCCGCTGATCGACGCTGAGCATGTCAAGGGCCTGCTGAGCAACATCTGACGAGATATGCCCATCGGCTTTCACTTCAGCAAAATCTCGCACTCGGCGCAGTAGGCGATTGGCAATTCGGGGCGTTCCTCGGGAACGACAGGCAATTTCACGGGCACCGCCTTCGTCCATGGCGATGTCGAGCAAACGGGCAGAGCGGGCTACAATTTTGGCCAAGTCCTCAACACCATAAAATTCCAGCCTCTGCACAATACCAAAACGGTCTCGCAGCGGCGACGTCAACAGGCCTGCGCGGGTAGTGGCACCCACTAGGGTGAAAGGCGGCAAGTCGAGCTTGATTGAACGGGCCGCTGGCCCATCACCAATCATAATGTCGAGCTGGTAATCCTCCATGGCGGGATACAGGATCTCTTCAACATAAGGGCTCAGTCGATGAATTTCGTCGATGAACAAAACGTCGCCAGGCTCAAGGTTGGTCATTAATGCGGCTATATCACCGGCTTTCTCCAGTACGGGACCGCTGGTCGTCTTGAGTGCAACACCCATCTCGTGGGCAATGATGCTCGCTAATGTAGTTTTACCAAGGCCGGGAGGACCAAAAATTAATGTGTGGTCGAGGGGTTCACCCCGACCCCGGGCTGCTGCCAAAAATATAGACATCTGCTCTCGGACAATCGGCTGTCCCAGATAATCGGCGAGGGTTTTCGGTCGAATAGCACGATCGATGGCTTCGTCGGCATTACTCTGGGGTTCAGCGGCCACCAGCCGATCGGTTTCAATCATCGTTAACCTCTCGGTGCTGCTGCTTTCAGAGCACGTCGGATGAGCTCGGCGCTGGATGTGACCTCCGCGTCATCAACCGCAGACAGCCATCTTGCGGCCTCCGCAGGCTTGTAACCTAGTGCAATTAACGCCTGTTCCGCCTCAGCGCGGTGATCAAGTAATGGCGTTGCAGCCAAGGACGCTTGGCCGGCAACCACGGGCGATAGCTCTTCGAGCCATTTACCCGCCTTATCTCGCATTTCAACCAATAGACGCTCGGCGGTGCGCTTACCCACGCCGGGCAAGGCCACTAAGGCGGACAGATCATCTCGCTGTAAGCACTGTGCAAATGCCCTGGCATCCATTCCTGACAACAGGGTCAACGCTAGTCGGGGACCAACACCACTCACTTTGATGAGCTCTCGAAATAATCGTCTGTCTTCGGCCTCTGAAAAACCATAGAGTAATTGAGCGTCTTCGCGGACAACAAAGTGGGTCAGGAGCGACACTTCACAGCCGAGCTCAGGCAGCTGAAACAGCGTGGTCATGGGGACTTGCAGCTCGTAACCCACACCACCCACATCGACCACAATATCGGGGGGTGATTTCGACACCAGCACACCGCGTACAAACCCGATCATAGACCACTCGAACGCAGACGGCCGCGGCGCATGGGGCTGGTCACTAAAGCACCTAAACCCTGTGACGTGTGTGCATGGCAAAGCGCTGCAGCCAGACCATCGGCGGCATCTTCAGCGGGTTCACCGGGCAAATTGAGTAATGTTTTGACCATGTGCTGTACTTGTTCCTTGGTGGCAGCGCCAGTGCCGACCACCGCTTGCTTAATAGCGCGCGCAGAGTACTCGTGTACCACCATATTGCGACTGACACAGGCAACCATAGCGGCGCCTCGCGCCTGACCCAGCTTTAATGCCGCACCTGCACTGCGCGCCATAAAGACTTCTTCAATGGCGGCTTGCTCTGGGGAGTACTCATTGATGATGGCGTTAAGGTTTTCAAACAACACTGCCAAACGCGGCGCCAAGGGTTCATGAACCGGTAACCGGATGACGCCGCTTGTCACGTAGGTAGGCTTACCCTTCAATACGGACACAATGCCAAAACCGGTTTTTCGCGACCCGGGATCAATACCCAACACCAATGCCATAGTTGCCGCTCCCTTTCACCCTATTGTGACGCAAGAGTCGCCGCAGGTCACAGCGTGTATTCAGGATTTATGACACATCGCGCTTGCGCAGACGAATATTGAGCTCTTTTAACTGCGCTTCTGAAACAACGCCCGGGGCATCAGTCATCACACACTGGGCCGATTGGGTTTTAGGGAACGCTATAACGTCACGAATAGACTGGCCACCCACCATGAGCATCACCAAGCGATCGAGGCCAAAAGCAATGCCGCCGTGGGGTGGCGCTCCGTACTTCAGTGCCGACAGCAGGAACCCAAACTTTTCCTGAGCCTCAACACTGTCGATACCCAAAATATCGAACACAGTTTGCTGCATAACGGGGTCAAAAATACGGATACTGCCGCCGCCGACTTCACTTCCATTTAACACCATGTCATAGGCCCTAGATAGCGCCGCCGAGGGGTTTTCACGCAGCGCTTCTACCGAACAGGCAGGTGCCGTAAATGGATGATGTAGAGGTGTTAGACCACCATCGCTGGTTTCTTCAAACATGGGGAAGTCAACAACCCAGAGGGGCGCCCAGCCTGGGGCAACCAAACCAAGTTGATCAGCAACCTTCAGCCTCAGAGCTCCCAAGGCCTCATTGACCACTGAGCGCTTATCGGCACCGAAGAAAATAATATCGCCATCATGTGCGTTAAGCCGCTCCATCAACTGGGTGACAACGTCATCAGACATAAATTTCAGGATGGGCGATTGAAGACCCTCGGTACCGGCACTTAGGTCGTTGACCTTAATCCAAGCCAAACCTTTGGCGCCGTAGATACCGACGAACTTGGTGTAGTCATCAATTTCCTTGCGACTGATGACAGCTCCGCCGGGCACCTTGAGGGCTGCAACACGGCCGCCCGGATCATCGGCGGGTCCGCGAAATACTTTGAAGTCGACCTGCTGCATTAAATCGTCGATCGATACCAGCTCTAAATCAACGCGCAAATCCGGTTTGTCGGAGCCGTAGCGTTCCATCGCCTCGTGCCAGGTCATGCGCGGGAATGACGGTAGCTCCGCTTGGCAATGTTCCGCCAACAACGATCGGACCATGCGCTCAGCAATGGCCATGATGCCTTCTTCGTCGAGAAACGCCGTTTCGATATCAATTTGCGTAAACTCAGGTTGGCGATCGGCACGTAAATCTTCGTCCCGAAAACAACGTGCAATTTGGTAGTAACGATCAAACCCCGACACCATTAACAGCTGTTTAAACAGCTGGGGGGACTGCGGTAGTGCGAAAAACTCACCCTGATGGGTGCGGCTAGGCACTAAATAATCGCGAGCACCCTCGGGGGTTGCGCGGGTCAGTACCGGGGTTTCAATGTCGAGAAATCCCTCGCCTTCGAGAAACGTCCTCACCGTGTGACTGATTCGCGAACGCATAATGAGATTGCGCTGCATCTCAGGACGACGAAGATCCATGTACCGATACTTGAGCCTGACATCCTCGCCAACGGACGCGTGGGCGTCGAGGGGAAAAGGCGGTGTCTCGGCAACACTTAAAATCTCGAGTGCTTTGCCCAGCACCTCGATCTGACCGGTCGCCATCGCCTCGTTGACGGTTGCATCACTGCGTGCGCGTACCCGCCCGGTAATTCTCAGTACGTATTCCGACCGAACCCGGTCTGCGCGCTTGAAGTGCTCTTCGGTATCAGGGTCGAACACGACCTGCACGACACCTTCCCGGTCACGCATATCGAGGAAAATAACCCCCCCATGATCACGACGACGGTCTACCCATCCACACAACGTTACTGTTTCGTCTATGTGTGACGCCCTTAAAGAGCCACAGTAATGGGTACGCATAATGGGTCCGCCGTCTGGTAGTGGGGTGAGCCACGGCTTAAGCCGCTGGCTGTTTATCGCTTTTGCTACTCGCGGGTTTACTTTCACTGGAAGATGCACTGGTGTCTTTCGACCCACCATCGCCCGCAAGATTCTTCTTGTTACCGGTTTTGAAGTCAGTCTCATACCAGCCGCCGCCAGCCAGTCGGAACGAGGGTGCGCTAACACATTTTTTTAGCGCAGCCTTGCCGCAGGCAGGACAATCGACAAGAACCGGATCGGAAATCTTTTGTATGGCTTCCATGCTGTGACAGCAATCAGCACATTCATATTCGTAGATAGGCACTTTGCATCTCTCCTCAAAACGCGCTCTCGCGCACCGAGGCCCTAGATGAGGTCAATTAGGTAAAAACACAAGAGCGCAAAGAGTACCGCAGGACCTGCGTTTTAGGAAGGCGGTTGAGGCTGTGTTAGAGGTCAACGATCTCTAACACAGCCCTCGGCGGCATCAGGAATTCGCAAATTCCTTCATTTTCTTCAGCGGACGGATTTTGACCGCCGTGCTCGCCGGCTTGGCTTTGAACATGGTTTCTTCGCCGGTGAACGGGTTGGTCCCCTTACGCGCGCGCACGGCAGGTTTACGCACCGTAGTGATTTTCATCAATCCTGGAATCGTGAATTCACCAACAGCACGCTTCTTAATGCTGCCTTCAATCAACGACTCCAGCTCACCAATCACATCGGTGACCTGCTTCTTATTCAACCCTGTGCTCTCAGCGATGTTGCCAATGATTTGAGTCTTGGTCATTTTTTCCTGAATCGCCTTCACCTTGGCTGGCGCCTTCTTAGCAACCGCTTTCGCAGGTGCTTTAGCAGCAGACTTTGCAGGTGCCTTTTTGGGTGCTGCTTTAGCAGCAGGCGCTTTCTTAGCTGGCGCTTTTTTAGCGGCAGGGGCGGCTTTCGCTGGCGTTTTCTTTACGGGGGCTTTTTTTGCCGCTGCCTTCTTGGCAGGGGCTTTTTTTGCCGGGGCTTTTTTGGCTGCGGTTTTTTTAGTTGCCATGAACTGATCACCTTTTTAGTTTTAGAACGGAGACACACTGAACCGCCGACAACAACTGCAGGAACAGGCGTCGTCATTCAGCAATCCGATTCAACCTCAGCATTAACAACAACACAAGGGCTGAGCGACTTCAAAGACTCAAAAACTCAGTCGATGCGCTCTCGATCAACAACACCAATAGTACTGTTGCCAACCGAGTCCCTGCTCGTAGAATGCCTGCACTTACCGACACCACATGGAACTCAATAAATGCGCGCAAGCACTTTTTTACTGTCAACACAGAAAGAAACCCCAGCAGATGCGGAAGTGATCAGCCATCAGCTGATGATGCGCGCAGGACTGATTCGACGAATCGCTGCAGGTATCTACACGTGGATGCCCATGGGGCTGCGTGTATTACGCAAAGTAGAGACCATTGTGCGCGACGAGATGAATCGCGCCGGAGCACTAGAAATAAGTATGCCAGTCGTTCAGCCTGCCGAGCTGTGGCAAGAATCGGGTCGATGGCAGCATTACGGCCCGGAGTTGGCACGCTTGAAAGACCGACATGATCGGGAATTTTGCTTGGGCCCAACCCATGAAGAAGTGGTAACCACCTTGGGTCGCAGTGAAATCAAAAGCTACAAACAGCTGCCGCTAAATTTTTATCAAATCCAAACCAAATTTCGAGATGAGATACGGCCCCGATTCGGCGTGATGCGCTCGCGAGAATTTGTGATGAAAGACGCCTACTCGTTCCATGTCGATAACACCTCACTCGAGCAAACCTATTGGCGCATGCACGAAGCCTATACCGCCATCTTCACTCGACTAGGCCTTGATTTTCGCCCAGTAGAAGCCGATACCGGCTCCATCGGTGGCAGTCATTCTCACGAATTCCATGTACTAGCAGAATCGGGTGAAGACGATATCGCCTTCTCTGACACCAGTGACTTTGCTGCCAATGTGGAATTAGCCGCCGCGCTACCACCCCAGGCCTCAGCGCCGTCTGGTGATGCTGTGCTCGAACAGTTTGCAACGCCCAGCGTGAAAACCATCGATGATCTGGTAACTGCTGCAGGTATTGCGATCACCGATACGGTTAAAACCTTGTTCGTTAAAGATGAGCAGAACGAGCCTGTGGCACTGGTATTGCGTGGGGACCATCGATTAAACGAGATTAAAGCCGAGAAGCTCGCAGGTATCGCAGTACCACTCACCATGGCAACAGAACAGGACGTGCTGTCACTCACCGGAGCGAACTTTGGGTCCCTTGGTCCCGTCAATCTGAACTGCCGGATTATTGTGGACAATACAGCGGCAGCCATGGGCGAATTTATCTGCGGCGCTAATAGCAACGGCTTCCATTTCAGAGGCGCCCAATGGCAGCGAGACGTTGGCAACTTTGAAACGGCCGATATCCGTAACGTTGTGTCAGGGGACCCAAGTCCCTGTGGCAACGGCAACATTCAAATTCGCCGGGGTATCGAGGTGGGACACATTTTTCAGCTGGGCACGAAGTATTCAGAAGCGATGAGTGCCATGGTGCTCGACGAAAAGGGTAAGGCGGTCCCTATGTCGATGGGCTGCTACGGTATTGGTGTGACACGAATCGTGGCAGCAGCGATTGAGCAAAATCACGATGATAAGGGCATCATTTGGCCGGCCGCCATGGCGCCTTTCAACGTCGCCATTGTGCCGCTTAACATGGATAAATCCGAGGCTGTGGCCGAGGCCACTGAAGCCCTGTATGCCCAACTTATAGCAGCGGGTATCGATGTCTTCCTCGACGATCGTAAAGAACGTCCTGGGGTCAAGTTTGCCGAGATGGAGCTTGTGGGTATGCCGTTACGAGTGACCATTGGGGACCGATCGCTGGCAGAGGGCAACATAGAGTTGCAATTACGTACTGCCAGCGACCCCGAGTCGGTGCCCGTTTCCGACGCCTTTACCCGCATTACAGCCGCCCTTGAAAGAACATCAGTAGCATTCAACGGTACATCGAACGAAGTGTAATTGAACCGATATGGCGGCTACACCAATACCCCCTATCAGGTTATGCTACCGCGCAGATGGGAGACGGCTGCAACTCGCAGGCTGTTTACGGTACGTGTTATACGTACTCAAAGGCGGTCTATGACGGGCGGTGCGTAGCTAACGTGGGGGACACCACTCCAATGATCGATCTGAAACTGCTGAACCGCTGGAATACCGACCTCGGTAAAAGCATTTCAGCGGTGGGCACCGACGCTTTTTTCCCGTCGTTATATGAAGCGCTGCGCCGCTTGGTCAAACTATCTTGGCCGCAAATATGGCTGTATCACAGAGACCTGCCACCCAGCGTACTGCACCACGATATTCCAGCAAAATACCAAGCTATTCAAATCGATCGTTATTTGGACGGCCCCTATCGCGAAGATCCTTTTTATCAAATCTCTATGAGTGGGCCGCGCAACACCATCTACCGACTGAGCCGAATAACCGGCGGGATGTTTGAAGAGTCGGGCTACTTTACCAACTACTACTCGAAAACCGGCACCGCCGACGAAGTCATTTTCCTCTCCCGACTCGATGACGGCAACGTGGTCCATCTGTCGGTGATGCGCAGCACGCAGCAGGGTGAATTCACCCAAGATGAATACGATCTGCTATACGCCGTCGCCGATCCAATCTCCGCCATTATTAAAGTGCATTGCCAACATGACGACTTCGCCATCAACAACTTGTTACAACCCGGACTCGATGCTCAGATTGATTTAGCGTTTCGTACCTTCGGCCAAGATTTCGTGAGTAAGCGCGAGCGAGAAGTGCTTGAGCTGATGCTGCGGGGTTATGGCGCCGATACCACCGCAGAGCGCTTCGAGATTTCGCTAGAAACAGTACGCCGGCATCGAAAAGCTATTTATAAAAAGCTCGATGTGAACTCCCAATCAGACCTGTTTGCTCTGTTCATTAACGTCATGCCTTTCATCAGTGAAGCGCGGGGCAGTGATCCTCTTAGCGTTTACATGTCATAGGTCTACATGTGGTAAGCAATGCCCTTCCTTTGGGGAACTAGCGGACTACTCTGCTTTTCATCACAGCAATAAAGGTGCAAATCGGTGCCCCTTATGGGGTAGCCAATACATTGTTGAAATCAGCACCGACAGGCACTCTGTGATCAGAGAAATTACCGGTTAGTACGACATGAGTCGCGAAATTGAATTGTTTTTAGAGGCCTACCCATCGGTATCGATGATCGAGGCCTTAATCACCGACTGTAACGGGGTTGCCCGCGGTAAATTGGTGCCCAGAGCCAAGCTACAGAGCGTGACCAAAACGGGCCTTAAATTACCGAAGTCTGCGCTCAGTCTGGATATTTGGGGTCGAGACATTCCAGAGCTCGCCTTTGCCAACGGCGACATAGACGGTTACTGCCGAGTGGTAGAGGGCTCTTTGCGGCCCATGCGTACCGCACGGGGACTCGATCAGGGTCAGCTCCTCATCACCATGTATGACGAAAACCACGAACCCTTCATGGGCGATCCGCGCCAAGTGCTCGCGAGTATGGTACGTCGCTTCAATGCCCGTGGGCTGCGCCCCTGTATGGCGGCAGAACTGGAATTTAGTCTTTTACCAGACCCCGGTGCTGACAAGCCACTCAGTCATGCACTGCGTGGACAAGCCTCAGTAGCAGGCAACTTATACGCGCTCGAAGAACTCGATAAGCACGCCGATATGCTCGAAGCCCTGCGCGAAGCCTTCGAAGTGCAAGGGCTCCCCTACGAAGGTATCGTTAAAGAAGCTGCCCCCGCCCAGTTCGAAGTCAATATGGCCCACAGTGATGACGTGATGGTGCTAGCGGACCATATTATCCGTATGCAACGTTGTATTCGCGTGGTGGCGGCCCGCTTCAACATGATTGCCAGCTTTATGCCCAAGCCCATGGACGAGCACGCGGGCAACGGCATGCATGTGCACTGCAGCATGCTCGACCAACAGGGCAATAACGTATTTAACAATGGCACCGAAGCGGGCACTGATTTACTGCAAAAAGCGATAGCAGGGTGCCTTGATACCATGGCCGACTCGATGCTCATTTTTGCGCCGAGCTTCAATGCTTATCGTCGTTTTCAAGCGGGTAACCATGCCCCCACCGTGCCTACCTGGGGCATGGATAACCGCACCACGGCGGTACGGATACCCGCAGGACCACCCCAAGCGAAGCGGCTTGAGCACCGTGTGGCAGGGGCTGACGCAAATCCCTATCTCGCTTTGGCTGCCGTGCTTGCGGGCATTTTGCACGGCATTAATGATGAGCTGGAGCCTCCTTTGGCAGTAGAGGGCAATGCTTGGGATAAAGAGCACGATGTACCCGACTTACCTGTGCTTATGTCCTCTGCCATTGAACAGTTCGAACAGTCGGAGTTTGTAGCCAAATACTTAAGCACCGAATTCCAAACCTTATTTAGCAAAACCAAATGGCAGGAACTTAATGAGTTCCAGCGCCGAGTCACAGAGTTTGAGGTAGAGACCTATTTACGCGGCTAAGGCAGGTCGGCGCCCCTCATAGAATACGACGCTGGTTGCCGGTACAATTGAACGAAACAGGCACGTTTACGTACACAACGCTCTGATGAAAGGGAATAACAAGCGCATGTCTGACTTCTATGATTTGAACGCAACCGATGTCGCGGGGAATGCCGTTGCACTGTCGGCATTCAAGGGCCGCGTGTTACTGATTGTGAATACCGCCTCGAAATGTGGTTTCACGCCACAATACGAGGGATTAGAAGCACTACAGGGTCGCTTCCATGATCGCGGTTTTGACGTACTGGCATTCCCTTGCAATCAATTTGGCCACCAGGAACCCGGCAGCGATAGCGACATTGCCGAGTTTTGTAGCATGCGCTTTAGTACTAGTTTTCCGCTGTTTAGCAAAATCGACGTCAATGGACCCAACACCCATCCAGTCTATGAGTACTTAAAGAAACAAGCCCCCGGGGTACTGGGAACCACAGCCATCAAGTGGAATTTCACAAAATTTCTTATTAATGCCCAGGGTCAAGTCGTTAAACGTTATGGCTCGCAAACCAAGCCTGAAGCTATAGCGTCCGATATCGAGGCACTGCTACCGTCGTCGTAGTCTCAGCCGTTTCGGCGACAGGAGCCGCAAATAACCCGGGTCACGGCCCAAGTGCAACGCTGAAACGCGTTAATGTTCCCGGGTTGCTCTGAAGCGGATCTCGGGCCAACGCTCTTCCATAAGCGACAAGTTCACCCGGGTCGGTGCCAAGTAAGTGAGATGGCCTCCGCCATCCTCCGACAGGTTATCGGCTGCTTTCTTGCGGAATTCCTCAAGCTTTCGAGAATCATCGGCATCCACCCACCGCGCCGTATAAACACTCACGGGTTCGTAGATGGCTTCCACCTTGTATTCGTCTTTTAAACGATAGGCCACCACGTCGAATTGCAACTGCCCTACCGCTCCGACAATGAGATCGCTGTTATTGAGCGGCGAAAATACTTGAGTGGAGCCTTCCTCGGATAACTGCTGCAGGCCCTTTTGTAGCGCCTTCATTTTCATCGGGTCTTTCAAACGGATACGACGGAATAACTCAGGTGCAAAGTGAGGGATCCCCGTGTATCTCAGAGCATCACCTTGAGTGAACGTATCGCCAATTTGCAAAGTGCCGTGGTTATGCAAACCAATAATGTCCCCGGACACAGCCTCTTCCACAAGCACTCGCTCGCCGGCCTTAAAAGATACCGCATCGGCAATACGGATATCCTTACCCGTGCGCACATGGCGCATTTTCATCCCTTTATCGTAGCGCCCCGAACAGACACGCACAAAGGCAATGCGATCACGATGCTTCGGGTCCATATTGGCTTGTATCTTAAAGACAAAGCCCGAGAACTGGGGTTCGTAGGGATCAACGTCGCGACTTTGGGTAGGGCGTGCCAGTGGTGCCGGCGCCCATTCAACAAACTGATCAAGCATTTCTCGGACACCAAAGTTACCAAGGGCCGTACCAAAAAAGACCGGCGTCAACTGGCCTGCCAGAAATTGCTCATGTTCGAAGCTGTGGCTTGCACCGCGGACTAATTCAATTTCCTCACAGAAGTCGTCGTACTCGTCACCGAGCAATGCACGCGCCGCATCGGAATCGAGTCCGTCAATGCGCTCATCCGGTGGCAGCACCGCGTTGTGGCCCTGCTGGTAAACGTGAAAGGTATCGGTGTACAGGTTGTATACACCCTTTAAATACCGACCCATACCGACCGGCCAGTTAATTGGGGCTCCGGCAATCCCCAGAACCGCTTCAAGTTCATCGAGCAACTCGATGGGGTCGCGAATATCCCGATCGAGTTTGTTCACGAAGCTAATGATGGGGGTATCGCGCAGACGACAAACGTTCATCAACTTAATGGTGCGATCTTCAACTCCTTTCGCCCCATCGATCACCATCAACGCCGAATCAACGGCGGTGAGCGTGCGGTAGGTGTCTTCGGAAAAATCCTCGTGCCCAGGGGTATCGAGCAAATTGACCGTGCGATCGCGGTAGGGAAACTGCATGACCGACGAGGTCACTGAGATGCCCCGCTCTTGCTCTAATGACATCCAATCAGAAGTGGCGTGGGGGCCACGCTTACCCTTCACCGAGCCCGCAACCTGAATGGCACTACCGAGCAACAACAGTTTCTCGGTCATGGTGGTCTTACCCGCATCGGGGTGCGAGATAATGGCAAAGGTACGACGCGCCGCAATAGCGCGCTTTAAATCGGTGTGGATTTCTGACATGACGCCTCCTTCAGGGGGCGGGATTATGCCAGCATGTGGACACAACCGGTAATGGGACTGGGTAGATTCCCCTATCTCCTCAGCACTACCCGGAGAGCCAGCTCACACCTCTCCCATTAGTCGCGCCTTAGCCATGATAATGAACGGGCTGCAATCCATTACTGAGGGCTGCCACTAGCCTATCGCCCACCTCGAGCATCGAGGGACCAAGGCCCAATACATCTGCCATAGAGGTCACCTCAAGCCCAGGGTAGCCACAGGGGTTGATCCGCTGAAAAGGCTCTAGGTCCATATCAACGTTTAAGGCGACCCCGTGGTAACTGCAACCACGACTCACTTTCAGCCCCAAAGACGCAATTTTTCGCTCGTTTACGTAAACCCCCGGTCGCTTGGGATCCGCACTAGCCGTAATGCCATAAGCCGCCAATACATTAACAACCGCCTGTTCAATGACGGTAACCAACTGGCGCACCCCAAACCCCGCACGGCGCAAATCAAACAGGGTATAGACTACCCATTGACCGGGACCGTGGTAGGTGACTTGGCCACCGCGATCGATGGGCACAATGGGAATGGTACCGGCATCAAGTACATGCTCCGGCTTACCGGATATACCCTGGGTGTACACCGGTGGATGCTGCAGCAACCACAGCTCATCATCGGTCTGCGCCGTTCGATGGGCCGTGAATTGCTTCATAGCGTCGAGGATCGGCGCATACTCAACGAGACCGAGCCGCTTAACGTGCATTGCTGTCTAAATCACCATCGACACTAAACCGGTGGCCATGAGGTCTTGGTGTAGGGCCTCTAATTGGCCCACACCGGAGGCTTCAATCACAATGGTCAATGAAATAAACCTGCCGCCACTGGATGACTTAACGGTAATAGCTTCGGCATCAAAGCCCGGCGCATGGCGCTCAAAGATAGTGAGCACCGATTCATTGAACTGCTCACAACGGCGGCCCACCACTTTAATGGGGTAGTTGCAGGGAAATTCAATTTTTGGGGGTTCCTGCTGACTCATGATTCATCCTCATGACCGTGCACTAAAGCCATCGCGCTTTGATTCAGCTGAATAGATTTTGTAGCCATAGCAACACGGCATCCCATAGGCGCGCAAAGAAGCCCGCCGCGGGCACATCGGCAAGGGCTTGCAGTGGTTGCTCATGAACCACTTCGCCGTCAAGGGTGACCACTAGAGAGCCCACCGAGTCACCTCGTTGAATTGGCGCAATCAATGGTTCATCAAAAACGACTTCGAGTTCCGGCTCGGCATTACTGCGCGGCACCGTCATTACCACCGATGACAATACACCCGCCTCCAGTACATCGCGCTGGCCTTGCCAAACCCGTGCCTGACCTAACACCGCATCAGCAATAACCGGCTCAAGAGTCTGGTAAAAACGAAAGCCGTAATTCAATAACGACCGTGTCTCCGACGCTCGACTGCGTGTACTGGCACTGCCCATGACCACCGATATAAGTCGCATACCATCGCGCTCAGCCGAAGCCACCAAACCATAGCCTGCGCTACTGGTATAGCCTGTTTTCAATCCGTCTACAGACGGGTCATCACGCAATAATAGGTTTCGGTTGTATTGCTTAATATCGTTGTAGGTATAGCTCTGCTGACTGTAGACCTCATAGCGATCGGGGTGATGGCGAATAGTCGCCGCCGCCAACACTGCCAAATCCCGTGCCGTGGTGACATGGGCCGGGTCGGGTAATCCATGGCTGTTGGTGAAGTGGGTGCCTGTCAGGCCAAGCTCTTGCGCGTAGCGATTCATCATATCGGCGAAGGCCGCCTCGGTACCAGCAATGTGCTCGGCGATAGCCACAGTGGCGTCATTGCCCGAGGAGATCACGATGCCTTTCTCAAGCTCCGCGACCGTGACGGCTTTCCCAGGCTCAATCCACATGAGGGAGGAGCCTTGAAACAGCGGATTCTGAGACCACGCATTGCGGCTCACCGTGACGGTATCATCGAGTGACAGCCGACCTGCGTCTATTTCTTCGGCCAGCACGTAGGCCGTCATGAGCTTTGTGAGACTAGCGGGCTCCAGCGATTCATCGATGTTGTGCTCAACAAGAATGTCACCGGATTGAAAATCCATTAACAAATACGCTGCCGCGTTAATGCTTGGTGGCGCGGGCACAATGGTGCCAGCAACGCCAACAATGGGGGTATAAAGCAGAAGCAGCAGCACAAAGCGAAGCATGGGAGTCCTTACAGCACGATCAATTTAAGGTCTGCATGGTAGCAGCCGGCCACAGCCCCGTCACAGGTTCAGGGAAGCGGTTGGCCTTCCGGTAGCCCCATGGCCGCTAACAGCTGCTGGCTGGCTTTTAATTCATCGAAACTGTTAAAAGGCCCAGCCCGCAGTCGATATAGAGGCCCACTCGGCCCATCGGCCTGCTGCAATACAACAGGTACAATTAAGATCTCGCTTGCCTGTTGCTTTAGGGCCATGGCAGCAGCCTCACTCGCAAAAGCCCCCAATTGTAATTGAGTGTATTGAGGCAATGGCGTCTCGGGAACAACGATGGCTTCTATGCGCACCGGCGCCGTGCCCTGGTCGGCAAAACCTAGCTTGACTGCAGCACCGTAGGACAAGTCGATAATGCGATCTGAATGAAATGGTCCTCGATCGTTCACCCTCACCACCATGCTGCGACCATTGTTCAAATTAGCAACACGTACATAGGTCGGTATGGGCAAACTTCGATGGGCTGCAGTGGCGCTATATACGCTAAAACGTTCACCGTTTGAGGTTTGGCGTCCGTGAAACTTAAGCCCGTACCACGATGCCACCCCCTCCTCAACATAGCCATCGGCGCTACTGCGAACATGGTAGGTCTTACCGTGCACGCGATACGGGCTCTTATTACCCGCGGTCAAGATCGGTTCGTATCGGGGTATTGCATCGGGTACCGCGGCCGCACTGATCGGTGGCGGCGCCTTATCGACCATCTTCGGTGGAGATGCACAAGCCACCAACATTACGACAGATAACCCTAATAAATAGCGCATGGCGTATCAGAGTTGCTCACTAATAGCCTGGCTCAACAACCACACACTGAGTGCATACATCGCGCTGTGATTATAGCGTGTGATCACATAGAAATTATCCAGTCCAACCCAGTACTCGGGCCCGTCGGCGCCTTCAAGACGCAGTGGTGTGGCGGACAAGCTGACATCGGTGGCGCGCAGAGGCACCAAGCCTTGAGTCGCCAGCTCCCCAACCGTTGTCATTGGCTTTAAACCCACTTCGAACAGCGCAGGATCCGCCTTGTCGCCATTGGCACGCTCAATGACCGCAGCGTCGGGCTGCCAACCGTGCTTCTTAAAGTAGTTGCCCACGCTGTAAATGGCATCGTCTGGATTACTCCAGATGTCTGCGATACCGTCATCATCGAAGTCCCTTGCGTAGGCTCGATAGCTCGATGGCATGAACTGACCGTAACCCATAGCGCCCGCGTAGGAGCCTTTTAACGCCAAAGGGTCCTTACCGCTGCTATAAGCCAGCACCAAAAAATGTTTCAGCTCTTGGGTAAAAAATGGCGACCGCTTAGGGTAGTCGTAAGCCAGTGTGGCCAACGCATCAATAACGCGATAACTACCGGTAATGCGTCCGTAGTAGGTTTCAACACCGATAACCGCCACGATGAGCGCCGGGGGCACTCCGGTTAGCTGCGCCACTTCCGCCAAGGTGTCGGCGTGTTCCTGCGCAAAGGCTACGCCGCCATCAATGCGTTTTTCGGTAAGGAAGATCTTGCGATACTCATACCAAGGCTTGGTTTTTTCCGCAGGTCTTGCAATAGCATCGAGAATACTTTGCTGCCGCTCGGCGGCCGCAAGAACCTGCAGTGCCCACTCACGATCGACACCTTCAGCCACTACCGCCGCCAGGATGTCTGACGTTTCATCACGATCTACATACTCGGCTCCTACAGCCAATTCGGCGCAAAGCACCATCGACAATAGACACGCTAAACGTGATCGCCGTCGACTACCCAGCCACAACAACACTCGCTGACACAGGCGGGACGCGATGGCCACAGTGCTTTGCTCAATCATTAACTTTCTCTCCTGATCTTGCACACGTTTAATAAAAATGACATCAGCGGGTAATGATACGACGCTCGGTACTAATCGCCATTAACACGCCAAAACCCAATAACAAAGTGACCATTGAGGTGCCACCAAAACTGATGAGGGGTAACGGCACACCCACGACAGGCAAGATGCCAGCCACCATGCCGATATTCACGAACACATAGACAAAAAATGTCAACGTAATCGCCGAGGCCAGCAATCTCCCGTAAAGGGTTTGCGCTGTCAGGCTAATCCAAAGTCCACGCCCGATAATGAGCAGATAAATGAGCAACAGGGTCAATACACCTCTGAGCCCAAACTCTTCGGCCAGCACGGCAATAATGAAATCGGTTTGACTCTCGGGCAAGAAATCAAGATGGGATTGGGTGCCGGCCAACCAGCCCTTGCCACCCCACCCGCCAGAGCCAATGGCGGTTTTCGATTGAATGATGTTCCACCCAGCACCGAGCTTATCGGATTCTGGGTCTAGCAACGTCAGCACGCGCTGTTTCTGATAATCCTTCAGCATGAACAGCCAGGCCGGCCACAAGCTGGCCACCAATATCAGTGCTGCTGTAAGGATGTACAAACCACTAATGCCAGCCATAAACACAACAAACAAACCACTCGCTGCCACCAGCAGTGAGGTGCCCAAGTCGGGTTGAATCACAATCAGTGCGGCCGGTAACACCACCAATAACAGCGCCATGGCCAGGGCCGTGGGACGCGGAGGTATGCCCTCGCGAGCAAACCACCAGGCGACCATCAGCGGCATCGCCAATTTCATGAGCTCTGACGGTTGAAAGCGTACAAAACCAAGACTCAGCCAGCGCTGCGCGCCCATCGCCTTAACACCCACCAACGGTACTGCGGCCAACAGCACCAACCCAACCAGATAAAGCGCGGGCGCCCAACGACTATAGGTCTCGGGCTTGATTTGAGCGGCTATGGCCATACCCACTAGGGCCACTGCCATGTTGCGAAGTTGCCGGGTGACGGCCATCCAGCTCCCATCGGAGGCACTATACAGCACCACCAAACCACCCATCATGAGTACGAGTAGCGGCAACAGAAGCCATACATCGATATGCAAAAACTGCGCAAAACTCGTTCTGCTGCGAAGATCCCGTTCCGCATCGGGGAGATAATGTGCGTAGTCAGCCATCGATGTTCCCCCCCACTAACCACTGGTCGATAACTTTGCGAGCAACCGGATAGGCAGCACTACTGCCACCGCCATTTTCCGCCAGCACCACCACGACTATACTGGGCTCATCGACCGGGGCGAAGGCAATAAACCAGCCGTGATTGCGGTGCCGCTCAGCAATGTTGTCTTCGTCATACTCCTCGTCTTGCGCAATACCGATAACCTGCGAAGTGCCTGTTTTACTGGCAATGGTGTAAGTCAAGCCCTCAGAGATCGCGTGGGCAGTCCCGCGCCTGCTGTGGACTACATCTACCATGCCAGCAATGACGGTTGCCCAATGGTGATCGCTTGCGACAACCGGTTCCCTCGGTAGTCCACCCACCTGTTTATCGCCAATGCGTCGCACCACCGATGGTGTAAAACTATCGCCACGATTGGCCAGTGCGACGGTCGCTTGCGCCAACTGCAAAGGGGTCGCCAGCATATAGCCTTGACCAATACCGGCACTCAAGGTCTCGCCGGGGTACCACGGCTGGCCCATCGCCCGCTGCTTCCACTCACTGCTCGGTAATATGCCCGCCTTTTCACTGGTGATGTCGATGCCCGTCGGCACCCCCAGCCCAAAGGGAGCAAGCGCCTCGGCCATACGATCAATACCCATCATGTGGGCCAAATCGTAGTAATACACATCGCAGGATTGGGCGATTGCCATCTGCAAATCGACCTCATCGGCGTGACCAGTACCCCGAATTCTCAAAATCCAGTCTCGATAGCGACGGCTATCCCCGGGCAGGCTGTACCAACCGGGATCGGGAATCGTCGTCTCGGCGGTCACCAAACCCATCTCCAAACCCGCCAAGCCCAGCATGGGTTTCACGGTGGAGCCTGGGGGATAACGCCCCTGTACAACGCGATTTAAAAGCGGACTGTGTGGACTATCTCGCAGCGCACTGTAATCACGGTTACTGATGCCATTAACGAATAAGTTAGCGTCGAAACTCGGGTTAGAGACAAGCGCAAGGACACCGCCATTTTTGGGATCAAGGGCCACAACAGCGCCACGCTGATCACCGAGCACCTCAGCCGCAACACGCTGAAGATCCAAATCGAGGTAAAGATAAAGATTGGCGCCATCGGAGGGTGGCTGCTGGTCGAGCACCCGAAGAATGCGACCGTGGGCGTTGGTTTCAACGTTTTGATAACCCACAGTGCCGTGTAAGAGGGCCTCGTAGCGCTTCTCCAACCCGACCTTGCCAATGTGCAGAGTACCTTGATAGGCGGCCTCGTCGAGGTTGGCAGCCTCGCGCTCGTTAATGCGCCCGACATAGCCCACCACATGGCTCAATAGATCGCCATAGGGGTAGTGGCGGGTCAATTGAGCTTCAATCGCAACACCCGTCAGCTGGTGCCGATTCACCGCCAAAACCGCCATATCGTCGTCGCTCAGCTGTAGCTTAAGCGGCACTGGATCGTAGGGTCGTCGACGGTTGCGTCGCTGCTCAAAACGGCTGATATCGTCTTCCGAAATCGCCACCAGCTCCTTCAGCTGAGTGAGTAGCCCCTCAAGATCCTCAACGCGCTCGACCACAATGCTCAAACGGTGGCTAGGCTCATTGGACGCTAACAAACGCCCCTTGCGATCATAAATTAAACCACGCTTCGGTGGCACCGCCTCCAGCCGCACCCGGTTACGCTCGGATTGCACAAGGAACTGTTGGTATTCAACGATTTGCAGGCGGTAATAACGCCAAGCCAAGGTAGCAAACGCCAGCAATACAATGGCGCCAGCAACCATAACCCGCCCACTATTAATGGCAGATTCCCGTCCTGTATCACTCAGCGCTGGGTGGCGAGAAGCCATGACTTAGGACCGATGATAGGGGTGTTGCGCAATGATAGACCAGACTCGGTACAGCTGCTCAGCTAACACCACGCGCACCAGCGGATGTGCCATCGTAATCCGACCAAGGGACCAACACAGATCAGCCTGAGCTAATAGGCTGGGGTCGGTGCCGTCTGGACCACCAATGACCACAGCAGCAGCGCCACCGGATTGTTGCCACTGGGCCACGTTAACGGCCATGGCTTCGGTATCTAACAAACGGCCAGCAACATCAAGCACAACCAACTGCTCACCCGATTTAAGCTGTCGTTTGATCGCTGCCGCCTCCTTCGCCATTAGCTTCGGAACGGGTTCCCCTTGACGCTTAGCGGGCGGGATATCAATCCACTCTACGGAGAAGTCTCGTGGCAAGCGTCGCTGGTAATCGTCGACACCTGTGGTGACCCAAGTTGGCATACGTGTGCCCACTGCCAGAACACGAATTCGCATCACTCAGCGGGTGGTGCAGTCCACAATCGCTCCAGGTCATAAAAGCTGCGGGTGGCGGGTTGCATCATGTGCACCACCACATCGCCGAAATCGACCAGCACCCACTCACCGGCAACCTCACCTTCGATCCCAATGGGTCTGACACCTGCGGCTTTTGCTTTTTCGACGACGCTATCGGCGAGAGACTTCACGTGACGGGTTGACGTGCCGCTTGTCACGACAAGGTAATCCATCACAGAGGTTAATGGGCGGACGTCGATATCGACGGTGTCGACGGCCTTTAGGTCATCGAGTGCATCACGCACTAGTTCAATGAGGGCTGCACCCTCTGGGATGGAAGCCTTTGCGGTATCGGCGGCAGGCATCACAGACACCCCTGCGGCGAATTCTTAATAGGTGTAAAGATCATTGTCGGCAATATACTCGATAACAGAGTTAGGCAATAGAAATTGCAGGTTTTTTCTTTCATGCAGCGCCGCTCTGACGGCCGTCGATGAGACAGCTAAGGGAGGCTGCTGGAGTAATGCGATGCCACCCGATGGTTGCTGGGATAACTGCGTCTCGTGGCACTGGTGCTTCTGCAACCATCCAGCCACCGGCCCTTGGCTTTCTCCGTGCCAACCGGGCCTTTGCAGCACCGCTATATTCACTAGGTCAAGCAGAGATCGCCAACGATGCCACCGATCGAGCTGCTCAAGACCGTCGATACCCATAATCCAGACAAGGGGAGTCGCTGGTCCCAGCTCGGCACGGATTGAAACCAAGGTATCAACCGTATACGACCTGCCGTGTCGCCCTAATTCCCGCGTGTCGAGGCTTAAACCCGGCACATCCTCGATCGCCAATTCAACCATAGCAGCGCGCTGCTCGGGCCCTACGGCGGGGCTATGCTTTAGCGGCGGTGTGGCCGCGGGCAACAATTTCACTTCGTCGAGCCCGAGGCGCTCACGGGATTCAATCGCGACACGAAGGTGCCCAATGTGAATAGGGTCGAAGGTGCCGCCCAATAGGCCAATAGCCGTCAACACTTAGACCCGTACTTGACCATCGCCGAATACAACATACTTCACCGAGGTGAGCCCCTCGAGCCCCACAGGGCCGCGAGCGTGCAATTTATCGGTAGAGATGCCAATTTCCGCCCCCAGGCCGTACTCAAAGCCATCGGCGAACCGAGTCGATGCATTCACCATCACCGAGCTTGAATCTACCTCGCGTAAAAAACGCATGGCATGGCGATGGTTATTGGTAACAATGCTCTCGGTGTGGCCAGAACTATAGCGTGCGATGTGGTCCATAGCCGCGTCGAGACCATCGACTACGCGCACCGACAGAATGGGGGCCAAATACTCCGTCTGCCAATCGATCTCACTAGCTGACTGCCGTACCGAAGGTAGCAACTCTCGCGTGCGAGGACAGCCGCGAATTTCAACACCCTTGTCGGCGATTGCGCCCACAATGGCAGCGAGATGGATACTGGCGCCCTCTGCCACCAACAGAGTTTCCATCGTGTTACAGGTCCCATATCGCTGGGTCTTAGCATTAACAGCGACGGCGAGAGCCATATCAGGGTCAGCATCGCTATCGATGTAAACATGGCAGATGCCGTCGAGGTGTTTAATCACAGGTACCCGCGCTTCGTCGGCTATACGTGCTATGAGCCCCTTACCGCCCCGAGGGATCACCACATCGACATATTCGGGCATGGTGATCAGTGCGCTCACCGCTGCCCTATCGGTCGATGCCACAACTTGCACCGCGGCCTCCGGAAGACCCACCGACGCCAGCCCGCGAGCAATCAAAGCACCCAATAGAGTGTTGCTAGAGACCGCCTCTGAGCCACCCCGTAAAATCGCCGCATTGCCCGATTTCAGGCACAAGCTCGCCGCCTCAATCGTCACGTTAGGGCGCGACTCGTAGATGATGCCAATAACCCCCAGCGGCACCCGCATTTGCCCTACCTTGATACCCGAATCCATGGTGCGCACATTATCGATGGCACCCACTGGGTCTGGAAGTGCCGCCACCTGATGCAGACTGGTCACCAACCCATCGATACGCTGATCATCAAGCGCCAAACGGTCCATGAGAGGTGCGGCTAGGGCATTGGCGGCACCCCGGGCAAGATCCTCGGCATTGGCGGCCAGCAGCTCACTGCGGCTGTCGTCGATGAGTTGAGCAATCGCTCTCAGTGCGGCATTGCGGAGTGCCACATCAGCAACAGCAACGCGCCGCGCAGAACTGCGCGCCTGCTGTCCAAGCTCGACCATATACTGCTGAACTGTCATAAAAGTGGCGTCCTCCCTGGTGCGGAAGAGTATACCCGAGAGCGTTTCAAAGAACCGACGCGAGTCGATTCATACCCCAATAGCAATCATACGCAAAAAGAGTTGACAATCATTCTCACTCGCAATAAGCTCCGCAACATGTATGTATGTCTCTGCAAAGGCGTCACTGACCACGACATCAAGCGTGTTATCAGTGAGGAAGGCGCCACCAGTTTTCGGGAAGTCCGCAATCATTTGGCGGTCTCCACCCAGTGTGGCAAGTGCGCACCACTGGCGCGCTCTATCGTGGCCGAGCAACTGGCGCAACTCCAACCCCAAGTCGACTTCTACGACGCCGCTCAACCCGCCTAATCACTGCGGACGCTAGTGCAAACAAGTTTGATTCGCACTAGCGATAAAAACCTTATAGATCAATCACTTAAGTAATCTCTGGTATTTGTTATACGGAGACAATCACCTATACTAAGCGACTCAATGACACTGACTGACCGGGGGGTTAAATGAAAGGTGATCCTAAAGTGATCGAGCATCTCAACACACTGCTCGCCAACGAACTGGTTGCTATCAACCAATATTTTTTACACGCAAAAATGTACAAGGACTGGGGCTTAACTGAGCTCGCGGAGCACGAGTACCACGAGTCTATCGACGAAATGAAGCACGCCGATGAATTAATCGAGCGTATTTTGTTCTTGGAGGGCCTGCCTAACTTACAAGACCTAGGCAAACTCATGATTGGCGAGAATCCACGTGAGATGCTCGAGTGTGATCTTAAATTAGAGCACATTGCCCACAAAGACCTGAAGGCCACTATCGCCTATTGTGAGCAAGCACAAGACTACACATCACGGGATCTGGCCAAGCGCATTCTCGATGCGGAAGAAGAGCACATCGACTGGCTTGAAACACAGCTATCGCTTATGGATCGAGTTGGCGAGCAGAATTACCTGCAGACAGCCATGAAAACCGTAAAACCTAGCGAAGGATAAACCCTGTCCAGAGCCCCAATGACCACCTTCACACCAGCGCCGTCGAGGATTAGTACCTCGGGTGATGGGACTAACGGCTCAAATGGGTTCCCCGCGAAAGAGCGGAGCCCGCCACAAAACGCCACCGACACGGTGGCGTTTTCATTAGCGGGCAACAGGCTCAGGATGCGTCGCCGCCGGCCCCACCCGTAATAGCCTCTTTAAGCTCTCCGGTAGCGTGCATTTCCGTGATGATATCGCAGCCCCCAATAAGCTCGCCATCGACCCATAGCTGGGGGAAAGTCGGCCAATTCGCATATTTTGGTAGATTGGCGCGAATCTCGGGATTCGACAATATGTCGACATAGGCGAAACGCTCACCGCACTCCATTAAAGCCTGGACGCTGCGCGCAGAAAAACCGCACTGGGGCTGATTCGGCGAACCCTTCATATAGAGCAATACTCGATTGCTGGTAATTTGATCCTTGATGGTCTCCATAATGTCCATGATGAACGCCTCCGGTCGCTAGTGTCATGAGGATTACAATGTGAGGGGTGACTGATCTGTTTACAAGGCCTTGATGAAATAGAACAGCCACTCATTTCCCAAAGTCCAAGCCAAACGGTATCCTGTCATCCTGTTGTTATTGCTGCCACGCAGCCCCTGTCCGGAACACATCCATGTCCGCCCTGATGCCCACTTATAAACGTTTGCCGGTTGCTTTTGTTCGCGGACGGGGCGCTTTGTTGTACGACCAATACAACAATGAGTACATCGATGGCGTTTCTGGCATTGCGGTCACCAACTTAGGCCACTGCCATCCCGCAGTCACTGCCGCCATCAACGAGCAAGCACAATCGCTGGTGCATACATCTAACTTGTATCGCATTCCACAACAGGAATTGCTGGCTACTCAACTCAGCGGAATGACCGGCATGGAAGCCCTATTTTTTTGCAACTCTGGGGCCGAAGCAAACGAGACCGCGATCAAGCTAGCGCGGCGCTACGGTCACGGCAAGGGCATTGAGACGCCAACCATCATCGTGCTCGAGAGCGCCTTCCATGGCCGCACCATGGGCGCTCTTGCGGCCACGGGTAACCGCGCCATTCAAACCGAGTTTGCGCCCATGTTGCCAGGATTTGTGCGCATACACCGCAACGATATCGAGGCCATGCGAGCGGCTGCTTGCGATCCAAATATCGTAGCGGTGCTGCTGGAACCAGTGCAGGGCGAAGGCGGGGTTTGGCCACTCGATGCCGACTATCTCGCAGCAGTGAAGGCCCTGTGCCGAGAGCAAGATTGGCTGCTGATGTTCGATGAAGTGCAATCAGGCAATGGGCGTTGCGGCACACCCTATGCGTACCAGAGACTCAATGTTGTGCCCGACGTGCTGATCACCGCAAAGGGTCTGGGTAACGGCTTCCCCATAGG
>CBFHMA010000005.1:4132-7984 GCA_965656775.1 Luminiphilus sp. | reverse complement strand
CCCTATGCGTACCAGAGACTCAATGTTGTGCCCGACGTGCTGATCACCGCAAAGGGTCTGGGTAACGGCTTCCCCATAGGGTGCTGCATGGCCAAGGGGCGCGCAGCCCAAGTGCTCAGCCCGGGAGACCACGGCACAACCTACGGCGGTAATCCACTGGCCTGTGCTGCGGCGAGCGCCGTCATTAACACACTCAGTGCAGAGCGCCTATATGAGTCTGCCGAACCGATTCGCGCGGCGGTGATCGCCGGACTACAGGACAGGCTCGAAGCACCCGAAAAAGTAGTTGATATACGCGGGCTTGGTCTCATGATAGGCATAGAGGTTGCGGTTGCCAGTGATACGCTGGTACTCGAAGCGCTAAAGCGTCAAACGCTTATCAACGTTACCGCGGGCAATGTTATTCGACTGCTGCCACCACTGGTCATGACAACCGATCAGGCCCATCAGCTCGGCCAGACGGTGGCCGACATACTGAATTTACAACCCGCGACCTAACGGGGACTTCTAGTTATGCCAGCACCACGCCACTTTCTAACCCTGAACGACCTGACCGCAGACGAGCTGCGAGGCATTATTGCCAGAGCCATTGAGTTGAAGCGCCTGCACCGCGAGGGCATTCCACACGCCCGCTACCCTGGTCGGGTATTAGGAATGATCTTTGCCAAATCCTCTACACGGACGCGTGTGTCCTTCGAAGCTGGCATGGCCCAGCTCGGTGGCAGTGCCATGTTCCTATCGGCGGCGGATACCCAATTAGGACGGGGCGAACCCATCGAAGATACCGCCAAAGTCATTTCATCGATGGTTGACATCGTGATGATTCGTACCTTCGAACACAGCGATGTAGAGCGCTTTGCGGCGAATTCTCGAGTACCTGTCATTAACGCACTCACCAATGACTACCACCCCTGTCAGCTGCTGGCCGATATGCAGACTTGGTTTGAAGTCCGGGGGGATATTAGTGGCGCCCGCGTGACTTGGCTTGGCGATGGTAACAACATGTGCCAGTCGTACATGAATGCGGCTCGCCTTCTAGATTTTGAACTAGTGATTGGCTGCCCCAAAGGCTACGAACCTCAAGCAGAGCTGTTAGCTCAGCATGAGGATCGCGTGAGCGTGGTGCACGATGCCGAGGAAGCGGCAGCCGGCGCCGACCTGCTAGTGACCGATGTCTGGGCATCTATGGGCCAAGAGTCCGAGCAATTGGCGCGAGCAGAGGCGATGGCCCCGTTTCAACTTACCCGATCACTACTCAAGCATGCCAATGATGGGGCCTTGTACATGCATTGTTTACCGGCACATCGCGGCGAAGAGATCACGGCCGAGCTGATGGATGCCGAAGATAGCATCGTCTGGGAAGAGGCCGAGAACCGGCTCCATGCGCAAAAGGCCCTGATGGAATTTTTACTCGGCTAGGGTGCTAGTCAAGCTAAGCCCCGGGTTGAATCTTTCATCGCTATCAGTGAAAAAGTGCCACCAAGCAACAAATTCATCCACAAACCCCAAAAACACAAAACTGCTGCTGCTCGGAAACAAAAAGTAAGTAAGCACTAACTCAAGTAAAAATCACAAGTTGCCCACAGCATTCCCCCTAAGTCACGCTCTTGCAATTTGCAGCATGCCGGCCTATCTTGGGGTCCTTGGTGCCGAGAACCCCCATATATAGCGGTCGCGCCCCAAACCTTCCTAAAACCAGCGCTTACTACCGTCGGGTGGCAAGCAAGAGGTAGTGACTATGCAGACAGGTACCGAAACACCAACAACACCAAATCCGGTATCCGCGAAAAACACCACGTCCCCAGCCAACCCCACCCGCCTGCAGGCAACTGCACCCGGTCAATTGCGGGTCATCAAGCGCAACGGCACAGTGGTTCCCTTCGAAGACAGCAAAGTATCGGTTGCCATTACCAAAGCATTTTTGGCTGTTGAGGGAGGCACCGCCGCCGCAAGCACACGTATCCATGAAACGGTGCAAAAACTGACCGAGCAAGTGGTCGCAACGTTCAAACGCCGCATGCCCTCTGGTGGCACCATTCATATCGAAGACATCCAAGACCAAGTAGAACTGGCGTTAATGCGCGCGGGTGAGCACAAAATAGCTCGTGACTATGTTATTTACCGTGAGCAGCGGGCACAAAAACGCAGAGAAAAGGCAGCGCTGTCACCCGAGACGCAGGCGGTCGCCCGAGCCATTAATGTCGTGCAACCCGATGGCAGCCGCTTACCCCTCGATATTGAGCGGGTGCGAACCGTCGTGGCCGAAGCCTGTGCCGACCTGGAAGATGTCAGTGAAACAGCCATCATCGATGAGGCGTTGCGCAACCTCTATGATGGCGTCACCTCGGAAGAGCTTAGCACCTCATTGGTGATAACGGCCCGCACGCTCATCGAGCAAGAGCCCAACTACAGCTTTGTGGCGGCGCGTCTGCTACTCGACAATTTACGTGCCGAAGCCCTCGGATTCCTCAATGTGGCCGAAACCGCTACTCAAGAGCAGATGAGCCAGTACTACGGTGCGGCTTTAGGTGCTTTTATCCAGCAAGGGGTTGAGCTCGAGCTGTTGTCGCACGAACTACTCGACTTTGACCTCAACATGTTAGGTGACGCTTTACTACCAGAACGGGATTTGCAATTCAGCTACTTAGGTCTACAGACCCTGTATGACCGCTACTTTATTCATTCAAATGATGTGCGTATCGAGCTACCACAGGTGTTCTTTATGCGTGTAGCGATGGGTCTAGCGATCCGTGAAGCCGACAAAAATGCTCGTGCTATCGAGTTCTACGAGCTGCTTTCTTCCTTTGATTACATGAGCTCGACACCGACCCTGTTCAATGCCGGCACCTTGCGATCACAGCTGTCATCCTGCTACCTCACCACGGTACCCGATGACTTGTTCGGCATTTACGGCGCCATCCAAGACAACGCCATGCTATCGAAATTTGCCGGCGGCCTTGGCAACGACTGGACACCGGTCCGCGCATTGGGGTCCTACATTAAAGGCACCAATGGCAAGAGCCAGGGCATTGTGCCGTTCTTGAAGGTCGTCAATGACACCGCGGTGGCTGTTAACCAAGGCGGCAAACGAAAAGGTGCCGTGTGCGCTTACTTAGAGACCTGGCATCTGGATATCGAAGAATTTCTCGAGCTACGTAAAAACACCGGAGACGATCGACGCCGCACCCACGACATGAACACCGCCAATTGGATTCCCGATTTGTTTATGAAGCGGGTATTTGACGATGGCAACTGGACATTGTTCTCACCTAACGACGTACCCGACTTGCACGATCTGTACGGCTCAGCATTCGAAGACCGATACAACCACTACGAAGCAATGGCAGAGCGAGGCGAGTTGCGCCCCGCAAAAACGATCAAAGCACAGGCTTTGTGGCGCAAGATGTTGGGAATGATTTTTGAGACAGGCCACCCCTGGATGACCTTTAAGGACCCATGTAACTTGCGATCACCTCAGCAACACGTAGGGGTCGTTCATTCTTCGAATCTGTGCACCGAGATCACACTGAACACCAGTGCCGATGAAATTGCTGTCTGTAACCTCGGCTCTATCAACTTACCGCAACACATTGAGAACGGCCAACTCAACGTCGACAAGTTGCGTAACACCGTGCGCACGGCTATTCGCATGCTCGACAATGTCATCGATATCAATTACTACTCAGTGCCTGCAGCTGAGCAATCCAACATGCGGCACAGGCCTATTGGTCTTGGCATCATGGGCTTCCAGGATGCGCTTTACAAAATCGATGTGCCCTATGCCTCAGAGCTGGCGGTTGAATTTGCTGACAAATCCATGGAGGCGGTGAGCTACTTTGCTATCGAGTCATC
>CBFHMA010000005.1:0-4086 GCA_965656775.1 Luminiphilus sp. | reverse complement strand
TCCCTGTGGAGCCAAGGCATTTTCCCGCTAGACTCACTGGATATCTTGGTGCGTCAACGGGGTGAAAATTACATTCAGGTGAATCGAGAGCAGCGACTCGATTGGCCGGCGCTTAAAGCCAAAGTCGCCAGCCAAGGTATGCGTAACTCGAACTGTATGGCCATCGCACCCACAGCCACTATTGCCAACATCACTGGGGTATCACAATCGATTGAGCCCACGTACCAAAACTTGTACGTCAAATCGAACCTATCGGGTGAGTTCACTGTCGTGAATCCCTATTTGGTAAAAGATCTGAAAGCAGAAGGGCTCTGGGATAAGGTAATGGTTAACGATCTCAAGTACTACGATGGCTCAGTACAACAGATTGATCGGGTGCCTGACAGCCGTAAAAGCGAAGTATGCCACCGCCTTTGAAGTCGAACCGCGCTGGCTGGTCGACAGTGCGTCCCGTCGGCAAAAATGGATTGACCAAGCACAATCGCTCAATCTTTATATTAACAACGCCAGCGGTAAGAAACTTGACGTGACATACCGCATGGCGTGGTACAGCGGACTCAAGACAACGTATTACTTGCGATCCTTAGCGGCCACGGGTACCGAAAAGTCCACCGTGCAGATGGGCACCTTGAATGCTGTGTCGTCAGGTAGCGCAACTCCTGCACCCGTGCCAAAAGCCTGTTCACTGGATGACCCTGACTGCGAGGCCTGTCAGTAAATCTAAAAGACCGAACACAAACACATCGTATTAATCCATGAGACAAACCCAGAGAGGATTGACCATGTTGAGTTGGGAAGATTACAACGTCGACGAAGCCGCCGCCCCCGCCAAAGCGACCCCTGCCCAGGCACAACCGGCAGCACCCCAAGTAGTCGACAGCGCCCTTGAGGCTTTGAAAGACAATAGTCATACAACGCCACAGAGCGACTCTACCGAGGGTGTTGCAGCCGATCACCAAGCCGCCGCCAAAATGGAGAGCAACCGTGCTAAAGCTCAAGAGGCCATTGAAAATCTTGATGTAGCACCAGGACTCGAAGAGCTTGAAATGGGCGCTGCACGGGTATCTGTTGATGAAAAGGCGATGATCAACTGCCGCGCCGATTTAAACCAGTTAGTACCCTTCAAGTACGACTGGGCTTGGCAAAAGTATATTGACGGCTGTGCTAATCACTGGATGCCCCAGGAAATTAACATGACCGCCGACGTCGCCACGTGGAAAAGTAGCGATGGTTTGACCGATGACGAACGTCGAATTGTAATGCGTTCATTGGGCTACTTTTCAACCGCCGACTCTCTAGTGGCTAATAATCTTGTGCTGGCTCTCTATCGGTTGATCACCAATCCAGAATGCCGCCAGTACCTGTTGCGCCAGGCCTTTGAGGAAGCCATTCATACCCACGCTTATCAGTACTGCATAGAATCCTTGGGTATGGACGAGGGTGAAGTATTCAATATGTACCGCGAAGTTCCCTCGGTTGCGGCGAAGGCTGCCTGGAGTCTTAGCCATACCCGCAGCCTGTCCGACCCCACGTTTAAAACAGGTACCCTAGAAACCGATCAGGAGTTATTACGCAATCTTGTCGGCTTCTATTGTGTTACCGAGGGTATTTTCTTTTATTGCGGTTTTACCCAGATACTGTCGATGGGCCGACGTAATAAAATGACCGGCGTTGCCGAGCAGTTCCAATACATTCTGCGCGACGAGTCTATGCATCTCAATTTTGGTATCGATGTGATTAATCAAATCAAACTTGAGAACCCGCACCTTTGGACAGATAGCTTCAAACAAGAAGTTATTCAGATGATTCTAGAGGGTACCGAAATCGAAATCGCCTACGCACGAGATACCATGCCTCGAGGCGTATTGGGTATGAACGCGGCGATGATGGAAGAGTACCTGCAATTTATTTGTAACCGCCGACTCACCCAACTGGGCTTACCCGAGCAATTCCCGGGTGTTCAAAACCCCTTCCCTTGGATGTCGGAAATTATGGATTTGCGCAAAGAGAAGAACTTCTTCGAAACCCGGGTAATCGAGTATCAAACCGGTGGCGCATTAAGCTGGGACTGAGCGCCCAGACCCATCTCGGGCTCTAATCTTAGAGTCCGTCACCTTATGGTTACTGCCACCTCAAGCCGCTTTCGAGCGGCTATTTTCACTTTAAGACCCATCAGATTTCACTGTGTCGCATGCCATGGACACAAAAACGCTTTCTACCAGCACCCAAGACTGAAGAATTGGATTAGTCAGTGTCACTGCTGCTGGCTAAAGCGGGTTTAATCACGAGAGCATCGATTAAGTAACCCCAAGCACCTGCCGAGGTGTGTAGCCCCGCCACATCGTCCACTAGCTTCCCAAGGGAGTACGCCTGAATAAATACGGCCAATGCTCTAGGGTCTAAGTCTTTGCGAATAAGTACTTTGCGCTGGGCTTTGGCCATGGCTTTCGCTAAATCATCGGTCAGTGATGTCTGAATGTCGGCCAGCTGCTGAGCCAAAACCGGTCGATCGCGGGCATAATCAATACAGCTAGCTCGAAGTAACCGATACTGACGACGCTCCTCACCGGTTGCGATACCCGTGATCAGTCGCATCTGGTCGGCAAATTCATTAACGTTGGTAGCGCCCTCTATGACCTGCTCAATGGCGGCTAAATCGTCTCGCATGTTTCTGCAATACAGGCGCAGGGTAGCAGCCCCAACTAAGCCCTCGAGATCACCGAAATGGTGATACACCGTCGCACGCGCCACATCGGCTGCTTCCATGACATCGGTCAGAGCAATACGTTCAGGGTGTGATGACAGCGCGAGCTGCTCGGTAGCAGCCAATAATTTATCGCGTACTACCTGTCCGCGTTGTTTGGTACCTCTACCACTGCGATTCGCGGTCATGGATTCACCTAGCTTTTTACGCAAATGTTGGTTTTTGTGTGGACCGAAGTATTGTTCTATAACAGATCTCAGATTTCTTTCTATTTATAACGATATATCTATGTCGCAACAACCTCCTCCCGAAGTATTAGGCAAAGTTAAGGGCTCGCGTCATAAATCTGTAACCTTTGACTCAGACCATAGGAGTCCCGCGTCTCGAGCCTCCACCATGTTTTTTGCCGATCGATTCAATCTGTTCTTCGCCCTGCTCATGCTTGTTGCTGTGGCCGCGTTCATCGCCTGGGGTCTCGATTACATCGGCTTCCAACAAGTCACTATCTTCTTGCTGGCAACCGGCTTTGGCATGTTCATGGCCTTCAATATCGGTGGCAATGACGTAGCCAACTCCTTTGGCACATCGGTAGGCGCAGGCACGCTCAGCATCAAGCAAGCGCTTGTCGTCGCCGCCATTTTTGAAGTATCCGGGGCGATGATCGCCGGTGGTGCCGTGACCGATACCATTCGTAAGGGCATTGTTGATTTAGCGCCGTTATCCGGTGGCGGCGAGCTTGATGTCATGGACTTTGTCTACATTATGATGTCAGCGCTGTTATCGGCCGCTATTTGGCTACTAATAGCAACCCGTCGCGGCTGGCCCGTATCCACTACCCACTCCATTATTGGCGGCATTGTAGGCAGCTCCATTATGCTGGCATGGACCGTACTGGGTGGCGGTGAAGCCCTAGGACTGGTGCAGTGGCATCAAATTGGACTTATCGCCATGTCATGGGTGATATCACCGGTGCTGGGGGGGCTCATGTCGTGGTTCTTGTTCAGCCAAATTCGCAAGCATATTTTGTCCTACAACGAAAACGCCACTATCAAGCTACTTGAGATACGAACCCGCCGCAAAGCGGTGCGTGAACAGCATAAAACCGAATTCGATACCCTTGATGCTCAATCCCAACGACAAGAAACCGTACGCATGGCAAGAGATGCTGCGTACCTAGCCAGGGCCGTCGACCCGAACCCAGAGGAATACGAGTCTCAGCTGTATCAAGACATGCATCAACTCGACTCGGAGACCGAGAATGTCGACGCACATAAAGCACTCGTTCACTATGTGCCCCTGGTAGCCGCGGCGGGCTCCATCATCATTACCGCAATGCTCTTGTTCAAGGGACTCAATAAGGTCGATCTTAATTTGTCGACCCT
>CBFHMA010000004.1:17422-31945 GCA_965656775.1 Luminiphilus sp. | reverse complement strand
CCACCCCGTAGCACACACCGCGACCCCGGCTAACACCCACGAACAGGGAATTGTGGCCAAAATGGGATCCATTTTTCTTCTGGTTTTTTTCCGATAGGTAGCCAATTTTTTGAGGCGCAGGAAAAATAGTGCGTCGAAACTGGTGTTCAGCAAGTTCGGTGCGCAGTTTTAGCTCGGGTGCGAAGGGGCCGGCCTGGTCATTCGATTCACTGATCGCGCGTACTTTGTAGTAGTAGTTGGTGCCTGGCTCAAGTTGTATATCGGTGAAATGCCTATTACGCGTGATGCCCACGCGCGTTTCTTCGTTGCAGTGGGATTTATGCTCGATACTGCGAAAAACTTCGAAGTAGACGGAGTCGGTACCTTCATAGTCCCACTCCAACTCTAATTCAGTATCGCTGCCCCGGCGCAAATTGAATTGACTGGGACGGGCTGGGGCGCTTGGCCCATAATTCGCGGTGACACTCAGTGCATGAACAAGTGCGGGTATGTTTTCGTTCACGCTCTGGGTCATGTCCTCGAAGTAGTCGGGGATGTTGCGCGTGCCAACTTCAACAACCGTCGACAGAATACCCCGGTGGTAGAGGTATTCCCGCTGGCTACCATTGATCAGATTGGTTGGGGGTTTGCCCCGGTGGATACCATAGCGCCGGCCGCTGACTTTTCGAATCTCCCATGCCATGTTGGCGCAGAGGGTATTCAAGTCAGTCGTATCGACCTCTGCTTCATGATTGAACTTGTGGGCTGGAAAGAACACATTACCTTGAGAGTGATAATCCAGTGCGACAGCAATATTCGGGTGACTCTCCACAAAGTCTCTCAGTGCTTGTGTCTCGGGCTCTGAAAATGCCTTGGGGCCACTGTAGGTACTGGCGCTGGTATCACTGCGTCCTTTGAATCGGATACCAAAATTGCGATTGAGATCAACACCATAGGTGCCATCTCCGTTGTCCCGTCGGTTTTTTCGCCAGAATGAAAAGTGTTTGCGCGAGAACTCAAAGCCGTCGGGATTTAAGCAGGGCACGATATAGAACGCACTGCGCTCTAGGGATCGTCGCAGTAGCGGATTGTAGCGGTAGTGGTGGGTGACGTAGCGAATGAAGTGGTAGGCCAGTTCAATACCAATCCACTCACGTGCATGGATGGTCCCGGTGAACAACAGTGCAGGTTTGGTTTCTGGGGCTGCACCGAGACTCAAGGACGCCAACATAATCGGGCGTTGCTCCCAGGTGTCGCCTATTGACGTGACACTTATCAGGTCAGGGAATTCTAGAGCGACCTGTTCCAGATACGCCAACAACTGGGCGTATCCGATGTAGGGTTTTTTCATGGAAGGGTCCTAGATACCGCTTGACTGACCAACCTATCGTCCTCAGAGATGCTTGTTTCATCCATTTTCGATGGACGGTGTCGCCATTGTTCACTAGGCCACTCTTCACCATCGCGTGGGGCGACCATCTCTAACGGATAGCCCTGTTCTTCGTCGAAATCCTGATACATCTCACCGGTTTCGGAAGCGTACAAGCCGGGTTCCTGATCGAAGTGTATATGCCGCATACGCCGCAATACACCGCTGTTCATTTTGCCCAACTCTTCCCAGTTGTACAGCGGAATCCAAGGCTTTCGGAATCTGCCCCCTGACAGCAACCACACCAAATATTGGCCAATCCAGTCTCGAATGTAAGGGAATGCAGCGAAAGCGGTGGCACATTCGAGGATAGAGAGGGAGCCATCTTTACCTACAGCCACATCACAAGCGAAATATTCTGCTTTAGTGGCCTTGGACACCCGCACTGACAAGTCGAGTACCGCCTCGGGGACATCGGCGTAGTCCATGTTGCCGCCCTGGCTGGTGTTAGTGAGCCAGCCGCCGTCCGCGGGACGACGCCAGAATGCGCAAACGGGGCGATGCCCGATCAGCATGACGCGAATGTCAGCGGCCATGGGTACAAAATCTTGCAAGTAGAAAGGACGGTAACCTTTGGCGTCGAATAGGGCCTTAGCTTCTGGCGCGGTATCTACTTTGTGAACAAAGTAACCGCCATAGTTCGAAGGCCCGTAGGATTTTTTGATGATCTTGGGAAATGTGGTTTGATCAAGAAAACGGTAGGCCTCAGTCCTGTCATAGAAAATGTGCGTAGGGGGAATGGGGATGTCGTACTTCTCACACAGGCGCGTGACGTTTTCTTTGGATTTGTTCGAAAACTGGGTGTCGAGCGAGGGCACAAAGCGCACGTCGGGCAGTTCCCTGGCGATGTCGCGAAAGGTTTCGTAAGCGGTAGCGGGCACGTTACCAATGAGTACATCGATTTTTTTCCGGCGTACTTCGTTGATGAAGCGTTCCTTATCGTTACCCCAACGGTAGGTCACGATCTCAATTTTGTTGGGCCAGCCTTTGAAATTGGAGGGTGCAAAGAACTGTAATACGTGGTCGAGGTACAAAAGACCCAGTCGGGGCAGATCAGACACCTTATGCAACTCCTATCTTGCGTGCGATTAAATCCGTGAGAACCGCAATTTTGCGCTCGTTGAAATCAATGCCCATCGCTTCTTGTTCGGGGGTAGCGAAGGCGGGAATACCATTAACTTCAAGCACGACGTACTCCTCGGCATCGAGATCATAAATGAGATCGACACCCGCTATATCTGCACCCACAACTTCAGCAGCGCGAATCGCGACCTCAATCACTGCATCATTCGCTTCTCTTGCAATAACCGAGCCGCCGCTGGTGATATTCGTTTTCCAATCATCATCGGGGGCTTTGCGGCCATAGCATCCTACGAACTGACCATCGACAATATCAATGCGGTAGTCGGTCTTGTCGTAATTGATGAAGCGCTCTAAGTAGAAATGGGGCATATCAAGCCGATGGATAAATGGCATTAACACATCGATCTGTCGTTCGTCTTCTATTTTGAAGATACCCGTGCCGCCCCAGCCGTGCACCGGTTTGTAGACGACCTTGCCATCCCATTCTCGGATAGTCCGCTTGAGACCGTCGATATCTTCTCGGTGACAGAGACGGTAATCAGTGGTTCGAACGCCCGCGCGATGCAGCGCGTGGGCTGTCAGAAACTTGTCTTCCGTTAGGTTGAAGGCCTCCCAACTGTTGATGCAGGTGACAGAGCGGTTCAAGGTTTCATACAAGTAGACCTGAAACGGCGTCTGCTCGCCGGCGTTATAGCTGAGAAACAGATCGAGTGTTTCGACGGGAAAACCCTGACACAGGATTTCGCCTTGTCCCGCAATTGACTGTGCAAGGTTGAGACCTGTGATGACACGTGCACCACGCTCCTGTAAGCGCGACACCAGCTTTCGCTCAACGTTCTCACCACCGCCATTTTGGTACATCCACAAACCGACAAGTGGGCCATTGCCCGGGGGGATCATGACTGAATTCATGGTTTAGTGTTCCATGCTGGTGGTTAATGAACAGGATTTGGGCAGATTATGCACGTTCACACAAAAAAATAGGTGACAAAGGCGTCATTTCGTAACAATTTATTTGCTCAGTTAACGGGGTTTAACACGTAGGAGTGCAACTGCATGGGTTTCGACTTTCGTTCTTTACAAACAGCCATGGAAATCAATTCCTACACCCTTAATAAAGCGGGGGTGGACGCCTATGGACAGTTGATGCAATCCAGTTTGGAAGCGCTGGGATTGCGTTGCGAGCGGTATCCACGAGAGGCATTGGGGGATCACCTGTACTTCACATCGCCGGTGGTGCCCGGCAGGCCACGCCTGCTATTGCTCGGACACCTCGACACCGTCTTCCCCCCTGGCACTTTCGAGGGTTTTAGCGAAGATGATGAGTGGATCTACGGTCCAGGTGCTTGCGATATGAAGGGTGGCAATGCGATAGCCGTGCAAGCACTCGCTGCGGTACATGATAACGCTGGAGGCTTAGCCAACATAGACCTCCTCCTGGTGAGCGATGAGGAAAAGGGCAGTGATGACAGTCGGCCATTGACACGCCAGCTAGCACCGGCATACAGCCACTGTATGGATTTTGAAGCGGCGGGCTTAAACCACGAGGTGGTTGTGGGTCGCAAGGGTATAGGCACCTTCACCATCGACTGCACTGGCAAAGCGGCCCACGCAGGGAATCATTATGCCGATGGCCACAATGCCAATTTGGCTGCGGCACGGATCATTGAGGCGCTCATTGGCTTAACGGATTTAACGTTAGGCACAACGGTTAACCCGGGCAAGATCAAGGGGGGGATTGGTGCCAACACCATTTCACCCTCGGCCAGTATTCAGCTTGAGTTGCGATTCACCCAGACCGAAGAGCGTGATCGAGTACTTACTGGCCTCGACGATATCGTTGCACACACCTGGGTCCCCGGAGTGACACAGTGTTTATCGGGCAATTTGCAGCGTGAAGTCATGGCACCAACCGAGGCGCAAGAGGCATGGCTGGAGACGATTAACCAGCTCCTTGGGGTAAACCTGCCCACCGAACGTCGAGGAGGTGTCAGTGATGCCAACGAACTAGCCTACATGGGTGTTACAACCCTTGATGGCTGGGGTCCGTATGGGGACGGTGACCATAGCGTCAACGAGCGTGCTTTGAAGTCGAGTTTCGGCCGCAGATTAGACGAGGTAACAAAGGTGTTGGCGTCGTTCAACGCGCATGCGGAGGGATAAAACTGGAGCGGGAAACGAGGTTCGAACTCGCGACCTCAACCTTGGCAAGGTTGCGCTCTACCAACTGAGCTATTCCCGCTGAAAATGGCGTCCCCTAGGGGGTTCGAACCCCTGTTCCCGCCGTGAAAGGGCGGTGTCCTAGGCCACTAGACGAAGGGGACGCAACGTCTCTGCGAACAGAGGCGCGCATACTAGTAGTGAAAATCCACCTCGTCAAGCATCCCGCTGAATTTATCACTCATGGGGGGCATTGCTGTAAACTAGGGGTTTTGACGCAGGATCCATTATGACGCCGGCCCTTCAGATATCAGGTCTCGAAAAAACCTACGGCAATGGCTTTCAAGCCCTAAAGGGTATTGACCTCAAAGTAGAGCAGGGCGAGTTCTTTGCGTTGCTTGGCCCAAACGGCGCGGGCAAAAGCACCACCATTGGCATCGTGTCTTCGCTGGTGGCTAAAACTGCGGGTAAGGTATGGGTGCACGGTGTCGATATCGATCAAGATTTCCCCGGAGCCAAGCGCTTTCTTGGCATTGTTCCTCAAGAATTTAACTTTAATGTTTTTGAAAAGGTTGAAGACATTCTGATCAATCAGGCGGGTTATTACGGCATACCCCGATCCATAGCGGTAGATCGGGTGGAGTATTACCTACATCGATTAGGTTTGGCGGAAAAACGACAAGTGCCCTCACGTATGCTTTCGGGGGGCATGAAACGACGGCTGATGATTGCCCGTGCACTCATACATGCCCCAAAGCTGCTGATTCTCGATGAGCCCACCGCAGGGGTGGACATTGAGATGCGTCGCTCGATGTACGAGTTCTTGCGTGAAATTAATGGCAACGGTACCACCATTATTTTGACGACCCACTATCTCGAGGAGGCCGAGGCCCTGTGTCAAAACATGGCGATCATCAATCATGGTGCAATCGTGACCAATAGTTCTATTAAGGATTTGGTACGTGACCTTCATAAGGAGGTATTCATTCTCGACTGCCAAACGGTTGTGCCCCCAGATCTACAGATTGAGGGTTTTACAGTTCATCGGCTCGATGATCACTCCCTGGAGGTCATGATCGAGAAGGGCCAGGATTTGGCGGTGGCGTTTGAGCGACTTCGGCAGAAAGGGATTGCAGTGGTGTCTATGCGCAACCAAGCCAATCGGCTGGAGCAAATGTTTGTCAATGTATTGGAGCAGTCAGCGTGAGTCCTTTTGAGCAATACACTGCGTTTATGACGATCCTGCGCAAAGAGATCCGTCGTTATACGCGAATCTGGACCCAAACCTTGCTGCCCAGTGCCATTACTATGACCCTGTACTACGTCATATTCGGGAATTTAATTGGCAAGCGTATTGGCGAGATGGGCGGTTATAGCTACATGGAGTTCGTTGTGCCCGGCCTGATTATGATGGCCATTGTGACCAACAGTTACGCCAATGTGGTGTCATCGTTTTTCGGTGCCAAATTTAACAATAGTGTCGAAGAATTACTGGTATCGCCGGTACCCAATTACGTCATTCTTTGGGGCTATGTGGCAGGTGGTGTCTCCAGGGGGCTGCTAGTGGCTATTATTGTTACCGCCGTTTCATTCTTGTTTACGGGAATGCACATCCACAGTGTGCCCATCGTAATAAGCATTGTGCTCCTCACCTCGGTGCTGTTTGCCCTTTGTGGTTTTATCAACGCGGTGTATGCCAATAGTTTTGATGACATCAGTATTGTGCCTACCTTTGTGCTAACACCTCTCACCTATTTAGGAGGGGTGTTTTATTCGCTTGATCTGCTGCCCGAGTTTTGGGCGTCGGTGTCTCAAATCAATCCGCTCGTGTATGTTGTGAATGCGTTTCGTTTCGGCGTATTGGGCGTCAGTGATGTCAGTTTGGAATTTGCCTTCGGCATGATCGTGGGGTTTGTCATACTGGCCTATAGCTACAGCATGTATTTGCTGCGTACTGGTAAACGTTTGCGGAGCTGAGTCGTTTATGGCCGACGTTTTAGGGAAACAGGTCGCCGCACCTCGCGATTACAGCCCCCACATACTTGAGGCGATCGATCGCAGTGATGCTCGGTCGCAACTGCCCCCGGCCGCCAACCTGACGTGGGGCCATGATGTCTGGCATCTATACGAGCTGTCTTGGCTCGACACCTATGGGCTTCCCGTCAGTTTTGTGGGGGTTTTGACCATTCCCGCGTCATCGGCGGCTACCGTTGAATCGAAGTCTTTGAAGCTTTATCTCAATGCACTTAATTTTAAGCGCTTTGCGTCATCAGATGATGCTAGGGACACCATTTGTCATGATTTGAAAGAGGTGGTTGGCAGCCCGGTTGAGTTGGCATTATGGGCCCCAGAGGATCTCGGTGACATCACAATGGTACCTGAGGGTACACCCATTGATTTCGTTGCGGATGATAGACACCGAGAGAACCCACAGCCCCTCTCGGTGGCTAAGCAGCGCGGTACGTTTTGCTACGTGAGTCATTGTTTAAGATCGCTGTGTCCGGTTACCGGGCAGCCCGATTGGGCAACGCTAGTTGTTCGGTACGAAGGTCAAGAGCTCAGTAGTGCGGGTCTGGCGGCGTATGTGGGTACATACCGAGAGCACCAAGGGTTTCACGAGAGTTGTCTCGAGAAAATTTTCGTCGACCTGATAAGCGTAACCGATCCTACGCACTTGGCTGTCACTGCCTATTTCCAGCGCCGAGGTGGCATCGACATTACCCCGCACCGATCTACACGGCGGTCCGCGCCAAAACCTTGGCGCATGGGGCGGCAGTGAAATTAATTAGGGTATTGCAGCTCGTCCTTCTGTGGGGTGTAACCGCTGTTGTTGCCGCGCCCACCCCCGCCCAGAGTCAGAGTGCGACGCCAGGCTTCACTGAATCAGAAATCAAAGCCGCCTTTATTTTGCACCTGTTCAACTTTGTGCAATGGCCCGATGGTCGAAGCCCCAAGGTTATATGCATTACGGAAGAGTCTTCGGTCACCGCATCATTGCGGGCCTTGGTACAAGCGAAACCTGCGCAGGGCCTCACGCTCACTAACGTTAGCGACCAAACGTTTGCTGAAAGCAGCTGCGATGTCCTGTTTATGCCAAGAGGTATAGGTAAATCCTTAATGGCTGCGGTTGACACCGACATGCCCATGCTGACCGTGAGTGACACCCGCGGCTTTGCCCAAGAGGGAGGCATGATCGAACTCGAGCGCCAAGCGTCCCGTGTTGGGTTGGTCATCAATCTCGAGAGTCTGTCGGATAACGGGCTATCGGTTAGTAGTCGACTGTTACGGCTTGCCCGGGTTATCAATAGCGAGGAGCTGGCCGATGGCAGCTAATCGCAGCATACGCCAACAAGTCTCCATTATTACTGCAGGGGTTGCCGGCGGTGTCGTTGGCATCGTGCTGCTATTCACCCTGTACATGTCATTCCAGTCCACCTTGGAGGACACGGCGGAACAGGGGGTCACGCTGGCGCGGATATTGGGCGATAACGTGACAGCAAGTATCGCGTTCAGAGACCCCGCCACCGCAACGGAAATACTGGAAGCCTTACGTAATTCCGATCAGGTGGTATTTGCCGAGGTACTCCTAGCCGATGGCAGCCGTTTCGCAGAGTATCAAAAGAGCTCGGTTGACAATGCACAAAGTAAGAGTAAGGGAGATGTATCAGCTGAAACGGATCGATACCACGAGACAGTGACTCAAGCGATAGTCTTGGGGGACACCGAACTGGGCGTGGTGCGCCTTCAGATTGATATCTGGCCGGCTTATGCCACAGCCTTCACGGGCCTTTGGGTGGGGCTTATCATTTGGTTAATGGGTACCCTGGCGGCTTATTTCTTAGCGAGCCGATTCAATCAAACGGTCGTCCGCCCCCTGCAGCAGCTGTCGCGTTTGATGGTGGGGGTTTCTAGGGAAGAGGACTATACCAAGCGTTTCAATTATCGCGGTGACGATGAAGTCGGTGCCCTCGGCGTCAGCTTCAACACCATGTTGAGCCAAATTGAAGATCGTGAAGCCCGTTTGCAGGAAGTGATTCGAGAGCTTGAGTCGGCTCGAGATCAGGCTGAGGAAGCGGCTCGCTCTAAATCGTCGTTTTTAGCCAACATGTCCCATGAAATCCGCACGCCCATGAATGGGGTTGTGGGCATGACCTCATTATTGAAACGCACTGAACTCAGTAAGCAGCAGCAGCTCTATTTCGATACCATCGAGAAATCAGCGAGTTCATTGCTCATGATCATCGATGACATTTTGGATTTCACCAAAATCGAAGCGGGTCGCCTGGAAATTAAGCATCAAACCTTTTCATTGCGTGAAACTATCGATGCGGTATCGGTATTTTTCTCGGAACCCGCGACGCAGAAAGGTCTCAATTTTGCCATTGATATGGCGGCCAATTTGCCTGCCAGGGTTATCGGTGATTCCGGTCGCATGCGTCAGGTATTGCTCAATTTAGTTGGCAATGCCATTAAATTTACGCAGCAAGGTAGTGTGACCCTGGGTATTTCAGTAATGCGGGAGGAGGCGGGTGATCGTATCCGATTCACCGTGACTGACACCGGCATAGGCATTCACAAAGAAAAGCAGGATCGTATCTTCTCTGAGTTCTTTCAAGCCGACGCCACGTCTACGCGGCAATTCGGAGGAACCGGTCTCGGCTTAGCGATTTCTCGACAGCTTGTGGTGCTGATGGGGGGGAGTATTGGCTTTAGCAGTGAAGAGAAGAAAGGCTCTGTATTTTGGTTCGAGATACCGCTCAAGACCGAAGTGTTGAATCCGTTTCTCACATCACGCCTACAGGCCGCGTCATACGATCAGCTTGATAAATCATCATCGAGCCCGGAACAAAATCCTGAATCTTCCGATGAGGCACTGCGCTGGGAAGCTAAGGTGCTTGTTGCTGAAGATTCAGAAGTGAACCAGTTCATCATTCGCGAGCTACTAGCGACGTTCGGATTAGAGCCAGTGATCGTTGCTAACGGTGCCGATTGCGTTGCGGCATTCAGAGAGAGTGTCTACGACATTATCTTTATGGACATTCAAATGCCTGTTATGGATGGTGTGGCGGCCACAAAAGCCATTCGTGCCTTGCAAAAGGAAGAGGCTATGAATACTAATTGTCTCATTGTGGGCTTATCCGCGCACGCTATGATGGGTGACAAAGAGCGTTATATGGAGGAGGGAATGGACGACTATTTGACCAAGCCCGTCGATCTCAAAGAGCTTGAAGCTTTGCTCAAACGGCATATACGGCCAGTCAAGGACATGATGTTATGGCGCTAATCATACAAGGAGGACTCATTATGCAACGGAAGATGACACAGAGGGTCGTCTGCTGGGTTGCACTCACTTTGTTGCCTGCGGGGCCCCTGTGGGCTCAGACAGTGCCTGCCGACCTGGTGGATGTCTCCATCGAGCAGTTATTTGACGCTAACGTGATTAGTGATTCTGAGCGTGATAATGAGAGCAAGCGTTGGCATATATCCTACCGGTTCGCGCGTTCGACCTTTGACGAATATTACTTAGGGACCCGTGCACTTACCTACGACGATGTGCTGTGGGAACCTACGGAAGCGCGTACTCGTAATAATTATCCGGTGGTACCCACAAAAATCACCCAGTCGGTACAGGCTTTGCTGTTAGGCTATGACTACAGCGACGCTTTGACCCTTAGATTATCGTTACCCTACATCCGCCAAAGCAGTGATCACATATCCATTGTGCCCGGTTACGATGACTTCAATATCAGTTCTAGCGGTATTGGAGACACCGTCGTTTTGGCTGACTATGTGCTGCACCGTTCAATCAATAGTCTCCTTCGAGCACATGTGGGCGTTAGTGCACCCACGGGCTCTATCGATGAGCAGGGGGATACCCCGCGAGCGCCGGGTGATCAGCAACTGCCCTATACCATGCAAATGGGCTCAGGGACTTGGGATTTTCCGCTGGCCCTGGCGTATGAAAAATACGAAAGCACTTACCGATGGGGGTTAGATGCTCGAGTGACCTGGCGCAGTGGCGACAATGATCGCGACTACCGTTTGGGCCACAAAGCGCGTATTGGGGGCTGGATCAGCAGCCGGGTTAACCCGTGGCTGGAACCGGGTATTGGCCTGACTTACCGTTGGCAGGGTGAAATTTCTGGGGAGGACGCTGAGTTATCGGTACCCAATCCACAATTCCCGTACCCGGCACCCGTTGCTGATCCGAATGACTTTGGTGGCGAGCAAGTTGATCTGTCGGTGTTTGTTCAGTTAAGACTCAATGACTCTGGAAGCTATGCTCGACTCGAGTACAGTAATCCCGTGTACCTCGACTTAAACGGTCCTCAGTCCGCTCAAAATGAGCAAGTCCAGTTATCGATCGGCACCGCTTTCTAGTTCATGGACTAAGTGGTTCGTGCGCTTCAGGTGCGCGTCAGTTAGACTGGTACCGAAGACAATAGCGCGCTAATGCAGTGTGTGATAGTCTCCGCGCCCTAATCTGGAGAGGTGGCCGAGTGGTCGAAGGCGCACGCCTGGAAAGTGTGTATACGGCAACGTATCGAGGGTTCGAATCCCTCCCTCTCCGCCACTTACCAAAGAAAAGCCGATCTCCTAGGTAAGCTGGCGCCAATTTTCCCCTCTAATCAACTTAATTCGCAGTAACTACATTGCTTTAGTTGCTCTCGCTGTTGCTAATGTGAACATTGCCAGTTGTAGATTTCAACGCCCTTCGACCTCGCAGTAAGGCTCTTGGCATAATTTGGCAAGAGGGGTAGGCTCGGGTGAATTGCCAACGATGAATATCTCCCTGCCCGACGCGCTGAAGACCTATGTTGATGAACAAGTCGCCGGACGCGGCCATGGCACGTCCAGCGAGTATGTCCGCGAGCTGATCCGCAAGGATCAGGATCGTCAGAGGCTGCGCGGTTTGCTGCTTGAGGGAGCCGCATCGCCAGCGGTTGAGCCCATCGATCAGGATTATTGCGCGAGCTTGCGTGCCCGTGTTTGGAGCTCGGGCGAGGTGTGAGCGAGCGCCAATACGCCGCCCATGTCGGGCTGTCGCGCGGCGCGATTCAGAGGGCCAAGGATGCCGCCCGGCTGCAAAAGCTGAAGGGTGAGCGGGTCGACAAGGCTCGGGCGGAAACGCTGATGTTTCGGCTGGCGCGAGGAACGCGATGCCTGGGTGACCTGGCCCGCGCGGGTCGCTGCGCTGATGGCATCAGAACTGGCCGCGGCCCTAGATGAAGAGCTGACAGTGGAGGCGGCGCTGGAGTTTCAGGCCCTCGAGGGGGTTCAGACCCTCCACGCTCATCTCAAGCAGGTGCACACGGCAACCCAGTTGCTCAAGCTCAGGGACTGCGTCATCGTGCGGTGCCAACACCGTGATAAGGTTGCCATCGTCCGCCAGCGCCTCGGCCATCGGGCGGCGAAAGTTCCAGATGTTCCAAGCGGCGTTCACCGTCATCAGAATGTGCATGGCGGTGCCCTTGATACGTGCAAAACCAATCTCGCCCTTTTATCCTGCACCCACGTAAAAGGAAAACCGCCAATGTCCGAAATCGCGCCGCCCCGTAACCTAACCCCAGGTCTCTGCAAGGCCATCGAGGCGGAGATGCTGAAGGCCTGCGCCGAGGTTGCCGCAAAGCATGGTCTTGTCGCGGAAGGACTGGGGGTTCAAGCCATGGACTTGCGCTGGAACTTCGAGTTCGGCGTGCGCGTGTCCATTCCGCTGCCGGATGGCTCAACGCTGGATCCGGAGCGCATGTTGTTCGAGGCGCTCGCTGAAGACTTCGGGCTATCCCCCGATGACTTCGGTCGCGAGTTCTCGACAGGGCGGGAGCGGTTCCGCGTTGTAGGCATCGACCCGCGCCGACCCAAGTACCCAATTTCCGCTGCGCGCATTCCGGACGGAAAGGGCTACAAGTTCACAGCCGAGAACGTAGCGCTGCTCCTGAAGGCGGCGATGAAGGATGTGTCGCCGAAGGCGTGACATGCTTGCTGTGTGTGCGATTTTGGTTATATTGAATACGGGCGAGCGAAGAGGAGAGCACGATGTCCCGAACAACCACAATGACCGTCCGCATCGGTGGAGCTCTGAGCGACTTTGTCTCAGCCAACGTTGGCGATCAGGGGTCCTATGAAAACGTCAGCGAGTACATCCGCGACTTGATCCGGCGCGACAAGGAACGGGTTGATGCAGAGGCGTTTGAACGTTTAAAGGCCGAGTTAAGCCATGCCTTCGCTGCTCCGGAGGAGACGTACAAGCCGCTGACGGCGGCAGAGGTGATCGCGCGTAATCGGGACTGACCCGGTGCCCGCCATTCGCATACAGGAAGGGGCTTCCCATCGCCTCGATGAAATTTACCGCTACACCCGTTATAAGTGGGGTGAGAAGCAAGCCGAGCAATACATCACCGGTCTATTTGCAGCTTTTGATCGGATTTCAACTCACGGCGTCTCCTCGTAGCCTATACCAGCAGAGTTTGGCGTGAACGGGTTCTTCTTTCGATACGAACGTCATTTCGTTTATTGGCGCCATCTTTCGAATGGCGATATTGGCATCGTTACCATCCTTCATGAGCGCATGCATCAACTCAGCCGCTTCCAAGATGACTTTGGGTCGTTGTAGGCAATAGGGGCAACGTCTAACCCAACATAAAGCCATGAGCTTAGACGCTACAGGTTGCAATTGGAAAGACAAGAGAAAATGCGGTTTTTGGCTAAAAAGCAAATATAAACAGTAGGTTTTTGAGAGACGGCGGTGTGGACGAACCCTCAGGTTCGACCAAACGCGGAGCGTTTGGTACCGAGCCGCGCTAGCGGCGAAGCCCGCAGGGCCAAAACAGCTTTACAGCTGTTTTGGGTATTCCCTATTTCTCCGGGCTCTGGCTCTCCGCACTTAACGGGCCACTTGGTCTCGATGGGTTCGAGTGGCGCAGTATCTAGAACCGATAGGTCATTCGAACGCCGTACACTCGCGGATCCGTTAAAGTCACCTCAGACAAATGGGAGATGCTGCTGGGGCGATTGTTAAAGACAACTTGCCGTTCGTCATCAATGTTCTTCACGTAGGCAATTAGCTCCCAGGTGTCGCTCTGAGATGCCATGGTCAGTCGTGCATCCCAACGACCCCAGCCGTCCAGCTTGTCGTAGTCTTCGTTGTTGAACGCCGATGTGTATTGCTCATCGGTGTACTGATAGCTCACTAGAGCCTGCCATTTCAAAGAGGCCATCTGCCAGGCGTAGACAAGATTCGCTGCCGCCCTATGCTCGGGTGAGAGTAAGAACTGATTGCCACTAAGGTCCTGCGTTTGCGTGCACAAGGGCGACAAGCTGTTTCCCTGAGCTAGAGGCCCTACCGCACAGGCATTGGAGTCCACGGATGAATAGTCTTCATACTCGGTGTTGTTATAGGAGTAGGTCGCACTGAAGGTCAAATTGTCTGTGATCAGTGCCATGACTTCGGCTTCGAGTCCCCAGGCGGTGGCATCTGATGCATTCTCGAAGGTGGGTACCGCCACACCATTAACGATGTCGGTCTTCAGAACCTGGAGGTCAACATAGTCGTAGTAGTACAAAGAGCTAGATACATTTACACGATTGTCGAAGAGCTGACCTTTGTAACCTACCTCGTAGGACAGTAGCTCTTCTGGGTCGACTGAGTTCACATCAAGTGTGCTGGTTGGAGCCATCAGGTTAAAGCCGCCTGAGCGGTAGCCCGTTGCAACAAAGCCATAGAGGAAGTGATTGTCCGACAGTGCGTGGTCAAGGCCGATGCGCCAGGTGACACGCCCCCAGTTATCGTCTGCGCTTCGCTGACCGGGGTCGCCCACATACTGAACGAAGGTTCGGTCCGTGCCCTCTTTTTCATCGTAGGAGTAGCGAAG
>CBFHMA010000004.1:13497-17323 GCA_965656775.1 Luminiphilus sp. | reverse complement strand
ACCTAGGGTTAACAGGGTCTTGTCTGTCCACGACCAGGTCATTTGCCCGTAGGCAGCATAGGAGGTCGTCTCTAATTGCGCCTCGCCGTCGAACAGGAAGTTATCGGCGCTCACTGGAGCACCGCCTAGTGCGATAAAAGACAGTGCCTGATAAGTAGCCATCAGCTCATCATTGCCTTCGATGAAACTCAGAGTCTGATTTTCTTCGCTGTTGTAATAATACAGGCCACCAATGAAGTTTATGTCGCCATCAAAGTCAGAAATTAGCTGCAGCTCGTGCGAGGTGAACGTGTTGTCCTGAGTAAAGGGACGTGTTGTCATGCCCGGCGTCAGCCCAAAGCCGCCATTGACTGCAGACACGGGAAAGAAGCCGATGGTCGGACTGAATAGGAAGAGGTTGTTCCAGTTAAGCGCAGATTCAGAAGCCTTGATGCCATCAGCGTCGTAATTTGACTGATAGTTAAAGTCCGAATAACCACCCGTGTATTTCAACGTGTAGCTCTCAAGTGCAAGTTCGCTGATAAACGTCACCGATGTGCGTTCCTGGTCAAGCGAGGGCTGTACGTCAACGGCTACGGTATTGATATCCGTTAGCGCTGGATTCTCCCGGGTCATACCTTGGTTGCCGTTCGCAAAGTTTTGCCCGGGGAACATGCCCGGTAGATTCAAAACAGCGCCCGTTACGTCAGGTATGAACTGAAGGTAGTCGGTTGAGTAGGCGTCTCTCGTGTAGGGCTGTGAACGGATAGGGCTAGATTCGCGGTGCATCATCTTGAGGGTATTGGTCCAGTTGCCCGTTGTCTCATGTTTGAGCATCAGCGTCGCATAATCGCTGTCCAACTCATCAAAGCGCGTGCTACTACCTTCGTTTCTTTGCAGGCCTTCGCGATCAATGGTTGAGAGCCCGATCAACCCCGACAGTTTTTCTGCGAGCGGGCCTGAGGCGAGTCCCTGTAGTACCCGGTAGTCATAGTCACCGACTTCTGCAACGACTTTGCCTCCCCATTCATCTGTGTTGGGTTGCATGCTCGTGAAGTTGACCGCCCCACCAATGGAGTTGCGTCCGTACAGCGTTCCCTGAGGACCGCGCAACACTTCCACTTGCTCGATATCTAAAAAGTTTGCGAAGCTGAAGATGTCGTTTTCGGTGGTGTACACACCATCCCAATAAATTCCTACGCCAGGGTCGGAGCCCAGTGCTATGTTGGCGCGACCTACGCCGCGAATGCTGATCCGGCTTGGAGCAACCGTCATCGATGGGGTTCTGATTGCCAAGTCCTGTAAGTTGTCTATGCCTTGAATATTACGGGTTTCGGCGTCAAAGACAGTGACTGCTGCCGCAGTCTCCATGAGGTTACTTTCCCGGCGTTCGGCGAGAACGATGACTTCTTCTAATACCTTTTGTGCGGTAGCCGGCATCGCCAGTGTGGCTGCGACTGCCCCTGCCATGATTGTTGTGGGTATGTGCATATTTTTCATGGATGATCTCTTTTTATTTGTCTGGACAATGAGCAGATCGAAAACGTGTCTGTGATTTAACGTATCTCCAAATCGTGCTCGAGGGCTGTCACGCAGGTGACAAGCCTCGCACTATTTTTGAAGAAAATTGCATGAGAGACGCGTCGTCAGAGTCGAGCGTGCAAGTCTCTTGGTTATGACCTTCGACGCAAGGGCCCTTTACAGACGTACTAGGCTCGAGACGTCGTTCTGGCCTTGATTTGTGTGATGATTTCACGGTGCTTGGCAGCGCTTAAAGGATAGCCTCGGGTAACAAGCACTGTGGCGGTGAACAGCATGAACATCAGTGGCCCAGAGAGTATGGCAAGCTTGAGCACTGCGTCGCTGGGGACTGATTCCGGTGAGGCCCCCGTAGGAAACCTAATAATGTCTAAAGCAATACCGGCAAAGAAACTGCCCAATCCGAAGCTGGCTTTTGTGCCAAAGGATCTCGCTGCAAAAAACAGTCCTTCTTCGCGGCGCCAAGAGTTAAGCTCGTGCTCGTCTATGACGTCAGAGAGCATGGAGTCCAGCAAAATGACGTAGGCAATAAAAAAAACGTGGGAGACCCCATTGACCGAGAATACGAACGTGAACTTGGTCAGCACACTCATGTCATCAAGCAGGCCACCGAAGAACAGGATCTGCGGAGAGAATGCGAAGGCGCCACCGATGACTGCGCATATGGCTAAGGCCTTTTTCTTGTCGAGGCGCCGAGATAGCGACTGGGCGACGAGGGATGCAAATAGGATGCCCACAACCACCGAACTAGCGAGACCTGCTAGTTGTTCCGGTTGAAACTCAAACACATAAGTAGCCACGTAGACCAGCAGTGTTTGCACAGTGCCCGCGAGGGTTGAAAACAGTATGACGGTGATAAAGAGAACTCTGAATGACGGTAATTTCAAGGTTCGAAAAACCGTCACAAATGCGAATAACGAATTACCCACATACGGTTTTTGGTTGGATGTTGTGATCAATGGAATCGTTTTGCGTGTTCCAAATACCGACAATAACATCGCTGTCGTCGCCATTACCGCACAGAAGATACCGAACTTTGGGTAACTGACTTTGTTGAGCATACCGTTACTGAATTCTGCTGTTGGTGGAAAAAACACCGCAAAACCCATGACGCTGGTGAGTAGAATGCCGGCATAGGTAAAGAATACCCGGTAGCCAATGAGCGAAGTTCTGCCGTGATAATCTCGCTCGAGCTCTACACCGAGAGACAGGTGTGGCACAAAAAACAGCGTTAACATTAGACGAACGCCGATGGCTCCGCCCAGCATCCAGCCAAACAACTGAATCTGGCTGAGTCCCTCTGGCGGACTAAATAAAGCGATCATTGCGACTCCGAAAGGAATCGCGCCGGCCAGCATAAAGGGATGGCGGCGTCCCCACCGCGACTCAAAGTTGTCGGACATCTGCCCGACCATTGGATCGGTGATGGCATCCACTAAAAGAGCCAGTAGCGCAGCCGTGCCCGCCAGACTACCACTGAGCCCCAGAACCTGATTGTAGTAAAAAAACAAAAATGTACCGAAGGCCGATTGCTTTACGCCATCTGACAGCTGACCGACGCCATAACTCAGTTTTGTCGCAAGGTTCATTATTGTTTGTCGGTGTTGGCAGTTAAAAGGTAAGCCTCAGCGCTTTCGTAGCGAGCGGTATCAATGAATCCTGAAGCCTTTACTTGTTGAAGGTGCATCTTGAAGTGCTCTGTGCCCATGTTGCTCAATATTTCGAAGGGCCCCGCATCAAGATAAGTACCAACCTTCCAGGCCATGTCTATTTGCTCGGGCTGCGCTATGTCTAGAGTCGCGAGGTGAATGGCGTTGGTGATGACGACCGTCGCGAGTATCGAGTGCAATGCGCTGAGCGACGAGGCAGTGTCGAGGAAGTCGCCAGTTTGATACCCAGGCTCGGGGTAGTGGTAAAAGCCGGCCCCTGACTTCATACCCAAGGTATTGGCGTCCATGTAGGGCTTTAGCTGCTCGAGAATCTTGATGCGATTGCTAGCGGTCTGGGGCTCCACGTCGCGATAGGTCCAACTGTCGTGAATCAACTTGATGCCAAAAAGATCAATCATGCCAAAAGGTCCCATGGGGGCGTTGCGAAAATGCATCCAGGCTCGATCTACATCTTCAAAGACGACTAACCCATGACTTGTCATCAGAATGGCCGTACTGAGCAGTGGTCCCAGCATGGCATTGAGAATATATCCGGGGTGCTCTCTTTTTAAGAGGAGGGGTACACCGCCAATGCTCTTGGTGTAACGGTGCAGTATGTCCAGTGTGCTGGCGCTGGTTCGAGGCCCTCCAACGATATC
>CBFHMA010000004.1:0-13487 GCA_965656775.1 Luminiphilus sp. | reverse complement strand
GCCAAGATGTGAGTGCAGGGCGGCAAAGAGTTCTCCTCGTGCAACGACATCTTCGATCTCAGAGACGCGCAGTGACGAAGTATTCGTAGTGATGATGGCGTGGGGAGGGCATGTCTCATCGAGTTTTTGGTGCACGGCGCGCTTGGCTTCCAGATGCTCAAAAATTGATTCGCTGATAAGGTCAGCACCGGCCGTCGCTACTTCAAGGTTTGTTGCGATGCTAATGCGATCTACTGCCTTTAAAAGATCATCCTCATCACAAAACCCGGTGCCAGAAAGAAAAGCACCAAACTGCGTCTGGACGTCAGGTACAAGAGCAAGCGTTTCTTCACTAAGGTCAAATATTGTTGCCTGGTAGCCAGCCAGTGCCGCCACAAGTGCGTTGTAGGCCCCCATTGTTCCTGCGCCAACGAAGCAGATCTTTCGTATTTCTGGAATGGTCATTGAAGTGCTCCAGACGGTTTCTTGCTACTCGGTAGCATCTGCGAAACGCTAGCGAACAACACGAGGTAAGCGCTCTGGAATAATGAGGTTTGTAGAGCCCTTTGCGACTATCGCGGGTAACCACTCAAGCACGGGGAGCGCAGCGAGTGCATTGACAATATGGAACTGGGTAGGGTTTTGTTCCCAGGTCAGTGTCTGCCAGTCGACCCGCCCGGTACCCACGAAAGCGTCAGTGATATGGTTCTCTGAGGGGAATGTTGTGTACTCGTTAATACTTTCTCCAAAACCGCTAACGCCAGGAAAGTAACGCCAGGCCAGTGGATGTTCACCATGCTTTGCTTTATCTGCAAAGGTTTCGATCTCCTGGGCCGTTGGTTGACGAAGATCAACGATACTCATGTCTAGTATCTTGTGCCCGAAGTGACTAGCGGTGCTGCGCCATTGGCCGGCAATGACACTATGGTCGGGAATGTCGGCGTATATTTTCGGGATTCCCTGTAGTTCTCGTCCCGTGAGAATGGGGTCCGCCAGATTTTCCCACATGACTAGGGTGTAATTGCCGCTGAGCCGACCTTCTTCCCCTGCGTAGTCAACAGCGGCACTTACGGCGAGTAGGTTGTATCCGTGCCCTGCTAGCCAATCAATATTCCGATTACAGGCATAAGTAACCGTGACTATAGCCTGCTCGGCCACCGAGAACTGGGGTGGCAAGTAAGCGGCGACCGTATCCGCATCAGTGACAAACGGCACTATCATGGATGTGACATCGTGATACCAACCGCTCGCTTTGGGAGACAGAGGGCGGGGTCCAAAGTGGGCGGGCATCATGTAGCTACGGTGGGGGTCTAGCTCCAACATCGATCGACTCTCTCTTGGTGTGCAACGAGCTGTCGTTGCGTCAAGAGGAGCTTAGTCGCTGCAATGCGCTGTCACCTGTCACACAGGTGACTACCTAATCGAATGGCGTCATTTCTTTTGCCAGTGCTTGTGGCTTTTTAATCAGCAGATAGTCGTCTCGGTAATTAATTAGACCTTGGCGAGTCCATTCGCGAAAAATAGCGTTAACTCGCTGGCGCGATCCCATCGATAAGCTGGCGAAGTCATTTTGCGACAGTTTGACATTGAGTAAGAAGCCTTCCTCTGTGCGGTTTCCATGCTCTTCGATGAGCTGTAATACACGACCAGCGACTCTAGCCTTGAGTGGATAAAAAGCAATCGACGAAATAATCTCGTACAGGCCACGCGTATTTTGCCAGCTGTATTTAAACAATTTTTCGTAAAAAACAGGCCATTCACCGGCAACCTGCTGGACTGATTTTGACGGCAGCACCAGTATGTCTGAGGGTTCTAGGACCTTTACGCCCAACATATTTGGCTGATCGACAGCCAGCGTCTGTTCACCAAACCAGGCTCGATCTTCCCAGTCGGCAAAAGCATATTCTTGACCGCTTTCAGACGCCTGATACAGACGAATACGACCGTGAATCATGCCGTAGAGGCTTTTGGTCTTATCGCCGACACGCCAGATGTGTGAGCCAGCCTCAAAATGCTTAGTACTCGATGCACTGACGAGACGATCCAGTAATGGCTCCGGTATACCTTCGAACCATCTTGCACTGGCTAAAAACTGTCGTATGTCGGCTTTGGCGTTCATGTTTACCCAGTGTAGTGGTCTCAGAGAGCTTTTTATACCGGATCGCAAGGGATTGCCGAGATTAGAACGGGAGGAAAAAGCTCTGGTGGAAGTCGAGGCATTCCCATCGGGGGTTGAGGATGACCGAGGCTATGCCGGTCAGGCCGATCCCTGGTTACTTGCTCGGAAGCTAATGTGGACAAAACTTAATCAAACCCGCTTGGGGTTGAATCACAAGCCGAACCCCCACGTATGCTAAGCACGGAAGCTGTGGTGCTTCCTGTTCAGTAGGCAACAGAAGGCATGAGAAAGAACTTGGGTGGACTCGAGCGCTTGGTCCGAGCGGTTATTGGCGCAATAGCAGTTGTTGTCGTTTTCTTGAGGCCGGACATTGGGTTTAGCGAGGGCGTAGTGGCCGTGTTAGCCACTTTTTTGCTTCTCAATGCGATTACCGGCAGGTGCTATCTCTGGCGCATGTTAGGCCTGAGCACCGCCGGCAGTCCCTGTGATCTAGAGCGTCAACGATCCCCTGATTAACCGCTTAGGCGGCCGTTTCTTCAAGCTCGGAAGCCGTGGTCTGCTGCCTTAATTCGGGAAGTAACTGCCGGGAGGCGAGCCAGAAGAAAACGGTACCCAGCAGACCGATGATAAGTGCGCTGATCATGGCGTAGCGCAAATTGTTGTCACCGAATATGGGTAAATAGGCATCGCTTAGTACGCCGACAATCACTGGTCCCAATCCCAACCCGATCATATTGAGAACGAAGAACAAAATGGCCGATGCCATGGCACGCATGCCCGGCGATACCAGGCATTGGCACATGGCAATGCTGGGGCCGAGGTAAAAGGAATTCAAAATATTGGCTGGGAAAAGTGCCACCAAAATCCACGTTGGGTTACCTCCGAGCAGCGCATACGACGCCGGGATCAATGACAACAAGTTACCTAGAATTGGTACCCAAACGTACCAACGCTTGTCCGAATGTCCCAGTCGATCACTCAGATAGCCACCCAAAAAGGTCCCGATAGCCCCAGCGCTTCCCGATACCAGGCCAAGCGCTAAGCCCACCTCGGCGATGCTCATACCGTGATTACGAATAAGATACGATGGAAAGAAGTTGCCATTGCCATAGCCCACAAATGAAGACAGGGCGCAGCCTAGGGCAATCCACCAAAACGACGGCCGACCTTTGACGACCTTCAGCGTCTGCCCAAGCGTGGCTTTTCGGGGTACTTTCCCGCCTTCCCAGCGACCCCGCAATGGCTCTTTTACCACTAGTGCCAGAATGACGGCGAATGCAATGCCCGGAAGTCCAATGATGAAAAATGCGTTGCGCCAGCCGAAACTCTCGGCCATCCAACCACCTGCGGCAAAGCCAAATAGCACACCTATGTAAATCCCCGACGAGTAGAATGACAAGGCGGTGCCTCTCTGCTCTGGGGGAAAGTAGTCACTGATCATAGAGTGGGCTGGCGGTGAGCCGCCCGCTTCCCCAAGACCAACCCCGAGCCGTGCTAGCACGAGCTGGCTATAGCTTGTTACCAGCCCCGATATAGCTGTCATGCCACTCCAGACTGCGAGAGAGGCCGCAACGATGTTACGGCGATTACTTCGATCGGCCAGCCATGCGATGGGGATACCGGCACAGACATAGACCAGCGCAAAACTAAAGCCCGTCAACAGTCCCAATTGGGCATCCGATAAACCGAGTTCCCGCTTAATAGGCTCTTGCAATATGACCAAAATTTGGCGGTCGATAAAATTAAAGGTGTAGACGATGGTGAGCATGACCAAGACAAACCAGCGGTAGCTGATTGTCGGTGTATCGCTAGGTGTATGGGCTCTGTCTGTCATGGGGAATCCCTGGCAAGTGACCTATTGTGGTTTTGTTCTTGATTATTGAAGCTTGCGGCCGACAGGATGCCAGAAATTATCCGTACGTGTCAGACCTTGACTGATAGGGTTTTGTGCATGATGAGTGCAGCTACACATGCCTGCACCCGCAGCAAAAATGCTACGATCGCCGCATGGAAAAGCAGCCTACAGATCTCACTCATCTCAATGCCAAAGGCCATGCGCATATGGTGGATGTGGCTGGTAAGGCCTCCACACATCGGCTAGCGACGGCGAGTGCACGGGTGCGTATGGCTCCAGAGACGCTGGCAGCAATACTTGATTACGATCTTCCGAAAGGTGACGTATTCGCAGTATCCAGAATTGCAGGTATTCAAGCCGCGAAACAGTGCGGGTCTTTGATCCCTTTGTGCCACCCCATTGCGTTAGCGTCAGTGTCAGTTGAACTGACTGCTGATCGCGAGTTGCCCGGCGTGGTCATTACCGCAACCTGCAAAACAGAAGGCCAAACCGGGGTTGAAATGGAAGCATTGACCGCTGCATCCGTGGCAGCGCTCACGCTTTATGACATGTGCAAGGCCATCGATCGGGGCATGGTTGTCGAAAAGGTTCAGTTAGATACCAAGGCCGGTGGACGAAGCGGTCTTTGGCAGAGAGAGGGTTCGTGATTACGATTCGGTTTTTTGCCTCGGTGCGCGAAGCTGTGGGTACGACAGTGCTCACGTTAGAGAAGCCTTTTGCCGGGAGCAGTGTCGATGATCTCAAGTCTCAGCTGGTGAATCGCTACGGTGATGTTTGGCAGGAGGCCCTGTACCAGCCCAATCTTGTTCATGCAGTCAATCAGGTTGTTGTAGACGCTGACTCACCGGTTAATGACGGTGATGAAGTGGCCTTTTTTCCACCTATGACAGGGGGTTAGGTGCAGGTCTTCATACAAAAAGAGAGCTTTGATGTCGGTGCCCATTACGATCTTTTGGTGCGTGCATTCCCCGGCGCTGCGGTGGTCACGTTTACGGGTTACGTCAGAGAGTTCTGCGATCAGGGCGATGTAGTAGGCCTCGAGCTTGAGCATTACCCCGCAATGACCGAACGTCGATTACAGGCACTAGGGGACGAGGCGGCTACACGCTTTGCACTGAACACATGGCGTATTGTGCATCGCTATGGTCGGTTGGATGTTACTGACCCCATTGTGTGGGCTGGAGTGGTGGCTGATCATCGCGGTCTCGCTTTCGATGGATGCCAGTTCATTATGGACACGCTGAAGATCGATGTGCCTTTTTGGAAGCGCGAGCACCTGGCGAATGGCACAGTGCAATGGGTAGAACCAAGGGACGACGACAGCCTGAGGCGCCGACGCTGGCGCTAATTCCCCGATGTAAGAGGATAGTATGGATACCAACGCTTTTCGATCTGCCTTGGGGCGCTTCGCCACCGGCGTGTGCCTGATTTCGGTAGATGACGCCCGCAGTGGCTCCATGGCCATGACCGCAAATTCGTTTGCCTCTGTCTCGCTCGAGCCCCCGTTGGTGCTCTGGAGCATCCAGAATGATTCGGAGTGTTTCCGCGAATACACCCAGTGTCAATATTTCGGTATTTCTGTGCTTAATGAGCGGCAGACCGAGCTGTCAAACCAGTATGCGCGCAAGGGTCAGCATGGCATTAACGAAGACGATTTCATTCGCGATAGCCAGGGTACACCTTTGCTACGTGATGCGCTGGCCCACTTCAGTTGTAGGCTTCATCAGCTGTATGAGGCTGGAGATCACCACATTATTGTTGGGCAGGTGGAAGCATTTAGTGTTTGCGAGGGAGCTCCGCTGCTGTTTTTTGCCGGTGGCTACAACCGTTTGTCTCAGTCGGACAAATAGGGCGCTACGGTGAAGTATTGTTCATCCTGTGGTGATCGCGTTGCCCTGAAAGTACCCTCGGGAGACGACAGGGAACGATATGTGTGTGTGGCCTGTGATGAGATTCATTACCACAACCCCAAAATTATTGTGGGTTGCCTAGCCACTGAAGGACAGCGCATTTTATTGTGTAAAAGAGCCATTGAGCCCCGTTATGGACTCTGGACGCTGCCCGCCGGATTCATGGAAAACGGTGAAACAACAGCTGATGGCGCGGCGCGTGAGACTCGTGAGGAAGCGGCCGCTGTGGCAACAAACCTCATGCTGTACCGCATATTCGATGTGCCGCATATTAGCCAGGTTTACATTTTTTACCGTTGTGGCATTGAAGGAGGGCGCTTCGGCGTGGGTCCAGAAAGTCTTGAGACCCAATTATTCACAGCCGACGAACTGCCCTGGGATGACTTGGCATTTCCCGTTGTGCGAGAGCTGTTAGGCGAGTTTCTCGACGATCGACGGCAGAACCATTACCCCGTCCGCCACAGCGTCATCAGTCGTGGTTATAACCGACGTTAGGCCCCACACAGCATTACTACGAGAAGGAGAAGTTAGTATGCCCTTTCCCAAAATTGGCAACATGGCGCCTGTGTTCAGTCTGCGCAACCACTTAGATGAGCTCGTTGACCTCAAGCAGTTTCGGGGTGAAAAAACTGTGGTGCTGTATTTCTACCCAAAAGCCATGACACCGGGATGCACGACCCAAGCCTGTGGTTTGCGTGATAGTCAGGCAGAGCTTACCGCCCGGGATGTGGTCGTTTTCGGGATCAGCCCAGATCCTGTTAAAAAGCTCGCGCGGTTTGTTGAGCGCGATAGCTTAAATTTCAGCCTGCTAGCCGACGAGGATCATGCGGTTGCCGATCAATACGGCGCTTGGGGGCCCAAGAAATTCATGGGAAAAGAATTTGACGGCATTCTTCGCACCACTTTTATTGTAGGTAGAGACGGTCGCTTAAAGGCCGTTATGGACCAGTTCAAGACCAAAACCCACCATGAGGACCTGCTAGCGCAGCTTGATGCCCTAGATCTCTGACAAGAATCGCGTATTGTCACGCCTAGGTCTCCCAAAGCTCGCCTCCAAGCAGGCCCTAGGCGGCTTTGGTTGCGGTTGCCTTGGATACTTGGCTTGCGGTGTCTGCGATCAGCTGGGCCCAATCTGCCATAAGGGCTTCGGGGAAATCGTGCCCCATGCCTTCGAAGGTCACCAGGCGTCCATTGGGCAAGTGCTTCGCAGTATCAGCGCCACAAGCTACTTTCACTAATGGATCGTCCTTACCGTGTATCACCAAGGCAGGCACTTGGACGCCGCGCAGTAACTTGCGGGTATGCGTCGAGGTCATAACCGCGGCGAGCTGCCTGGCAACACCGGCGGGTCGATATCCGGCTCGGTCGAGATCTCGCTTACTGACAGCGCGATGTTCCGCGTCAGTCTGGGGGTAAGCTGGGCTCTGCAATATACGTCGCACGGCCAAATTGCGCGCAATAACACTCTCGAGGTCGTCTGGGTCCTTAGGTCGTGTAAACAGTGCAAGTATCGCTTTACTGTCTGCCCGTGGCAGCGATCGGTGCCCCGTCGTCGACATGATGGATGTGAGGCTGAGGGTTCTCTCGGGATAGTTACCCGCCACTCGTTGGGCAATCATTCCGCCCATCGATGCGCCCACGAGATGCGCCTCGCTAATACCAAGTGCGTCGAGCAGACCCACTGCATCCATGGCCATATCGTTCAGGGAGTAGGGTACGGGCAATCGGATGCCCAAACTACTTAGGATGCCCACTAGAGGCAGTGGTGGCGCTCTTTCGGTATCCAAGTGAGAAGAAAGACCAACGTCGCGGTTGTCGTAGCGCACCACATAAAAGCCTCTAGCGGCCAAATCTTTACACAGACTGATGGGCCAGGCGGTGAGTTGAGTACCCAATCCCATGATCAGTAAGATGCAGGGATTTCGTTTGCGACCAAAGGCTTCGTACTCGATAGTCAGTTGATTAACACTTGCTTGGGGCATAACAACTCTCAGGGATTCACGTAACAGCGACGTTTGGCGATACATTTACCACCAAAGTTGCATGGGCACAGATCATACGGACAGGCACACTGCACAGGTCTGCGCCATTTTTAGACGAAATGTGGACAGGGTGGCATCACCCACGGGGTCTATTCGCACAAAATACCTATCACAGAGGACACATGCATGAGTGAATCCGTAGTTATCGTCGATGCTTGCAGAACTGCCATTGGAGCATTCGGCGGCAGTTTGGCATCCGTTCCAGCGCCCGAGCTTGGTGCACGCGTTATCGCTGGCTTGCTCGAGCGTACGGGCATCGATCCGAGTCTCGTTGACGAGGTGATCATGGGCCAGGTGCTTACCGCTGGTGCTGGTCAAAACCCTGCACGTCAAGCTGCCTTGAAAGCGGGCTTGCCGGTGACTGTATCGGCGCTCACTATTAACAAGGTTTGTGGCAGTGGCTTAAAAGCTGTGCAGCTAGCCCGGCAAGCGATTCTCGCGGGTGATGCCGACATCGTTATTGCAGGTGGCCAGGAAAATATGAGCGCTGCATCCCACGTACTACCCAATTCTCGAAACGGTACCAAGATGGGTGACTGGAAGCTTCAAGACACAATGATTGTCGACGGTCTGACGGATGCCTTTAACGGTTATCACATGGGGGTTACGGCTGAGAACATTGCAAACGATTTTACGATCAGTCGTGAAGATCAGGATGCTTTTGCAGCAGAGTCTCAAGCAAGAGCCGCCAAAGCGCTGGAAAATAAGGTATTTGCCGACGAAATCGTCCCGGTTGCTGTCCCTCAACGCAAAGGCGATCCGGTGGCGTTTGATACCGATGAATTTCCCAGAGCTGGCACCACCGCCGAGAGCCTGGGTAAATTGAGGCCTGCCTTTGACAAAGCAGGTAGCGTTACGGCGGGTAACGCGTCGGGCTTGAATGACGGTGCGGCTGCGGTACTGGTGATGTCAGCAGCGAAGGCCGCCGAGTTAGGTTTGACGCCATTGGCTACCGTGGCGGCGTGCGCTAGCGCTGGTGTCGAGCCACGAATCATGGGAACCGGTCCAATTCCAGCATCTGAGCGCGTTTTGGCCCGAGCTGGTTGGCGCGTTGAAGACCTCGATCTGGTGGAGGCCAATGAGGCATTCGCTGCTCAGGCACTATCGGTTAATCGGGCGCTGGGTTGGAGCGCAGACAAAGTGAATGTGAACGGGGGCGCCATTGCGCTCGGCCACCCGATTGGTGCTTCGGGCGCACGGGTTCTGGTCAGCTTACTTCACGAGATGGTACGTCGTGACGCTAAAAAAGGCTTGGCGACGCTCTGTATTGGGGGCGGTTTAGGTGTTGCTTTGGCGGCGGAGAGAAGCTGATAGCTCTCCCGCTAAGGGGCTTGACCAAAGGCGCGGGTGTAAAGTTCACCCGTGCACCTTTGGCCAGGTCCATCAATGGCTGTGTTCGCTTATAGACGAATGCCACCGTCGGTTTCAATCACTCTGCCCGTTAAATAGTCATTTTCGAAAATGAAACGAGCAGTCGCCGCGATTTCTTCCGGCGTGCCTAGGCGACGCAAGGGAATCATGGCGGTCATTTTATCGAGTGCTTCTGGTTTCATGGATGCGACCATTTCGGTGGCGATGAAGCCGGGTGCAATACCCATGCAACGGATGCCGTAACGTGCAAGCTCTTTGGCCCATACGGTTGTCATGGATGCGACACCAGCCTTTGCTGCCGAGTAGTTGCTCTGGCCCATATTACCAGCGCGGGACACGCTAGAAATGTTCAGGATGACACCTTCGCACCCCAGTTGAATCATAGTGGCTGCAGCTTCCCGCGCGCACAAAAAGACCCCAGTTAGATTCACGTCGATGACAGTCTGCCAGGCGGACAAACTCAACTTAGACACGACTTCACCATCTTTGGCTTTAATCATGAGGCCATCGCGCAAGACGCCGGCATTGGTGATCACCCCGTGAAGTGCTTGAAAGTCAGTAGCAATGCTCGCGAATGCCTGCTCGACTTCAGATTCGCTCGCTACATTGACCCGGTAGGCTTTAGCGCGGCGACCCAGACCTTCAATCGCTGCAACCGCATCGGCTAGCTTTTCTTCGTTCATGTCGATAAGGGCAATATGTGCACCGGCTTCTGCCAGTGCATGTGCCATACAGAAACCTAGGCCTTGGGCACTGCCGGTAATGGCGATGACTTTGTCTTGCAGATCCATGAGTAGTGACTCCAATACAGTGGATTGAACAACGCGGATCGGCGCAGGGTTTGCCGATTAGCGCATATATTTGCTGAGCTTCTTTGGGACCGAGACTTCCTTATTGGCACTAGCGACGGTGGCCGGAGCCAAAATCCCTTGAGTGTAGGAAAATTCAACAACCGTTGAGGATAGCAGACCTGCTTTCCTCGCCGCAAGACACCCCGAGGGTGCCTTCGATCGGCGATAGCGAACATTCACGGGGGTTAAAGATGCCGAATTCTCATTATTTACGACCAAGGTCGTGTCTACTCTTTGTCCATCATCGGTCATAATATTGTGTGTTGAGGGATTAGATTGGCTCACACCTTTGGCGGCGGGTTTGATAACTGAATCCGATTGACATTCACGGTTTAAACAAGGGGAACACTATGGGACGCGTCGCACTGGTAACAGGCGGTACTCGTGGTATTGGCGAAGCTATTTGCATCATGCTGAAAGATCAAGGATATACCGTTGTCGCAAATTACGCGGGCAACGACGAAAAAGCACAGGCGTTTAGTACTGAAACGGGTATTCCTGTTTATAAATTCGATGTGGGTAGCTTACCCGCATGCGAGGAGGCTATTGCTAAAATTGAAGCAGAGGTCGGCCCCATTGAAGTTCTGGTGAATAACGCCGGTATTACACGCGATGGCACCATGCATAAAATGAGTTATGAACAGTGGTATGACGTGGTTCGGACCAATCTCGGATCGTGTTTTTATGTCACTCGGTGTTTAATTAATGGTATGCGCGATCGAGGCTTCGGTCGTATTGTCAACATTGGCTCAATCAATGGCCAAGCAGGGCAGTATGGGCAGGTGAATTACGCGGCCGCCAAAAGCGGTATTCACGGTTTTACTAAGGCGTTGGCGCAAGAGTGTGCAAGCAAAGGTATCACGGTGAACGCCATTGCCCCGGGCTATGTGGCTACCGATATGGTTAAAGCCGTTCCTGAGCACGTACTGGAGAAAATCGTCGCAAAGATTCCGGTAGGGCGACTCGGTGAAGCAGACGATATCGCTCGCGCTGTTGTTTTTTTAGTGGCCGACGACGCGGGTTTTGTTACTGGGTCTACTTTATCCATCAATGGTGGTCAGCATATGTACTGACCGATAGGATGCCAGTGCCATTTCAGCGGCACCGGCATCGACATCAAGTCAAATGAGGAGTTCTCTGTGAGTGGAGCGTCAAGCATGCAACTGATCGATGAAAATCAAGCCGAGATAATGGATCGCGAGTTTCGCTCAATGCTCGCTCGCGCCAGCAAGGGGATGTCGCCGCTGGAATTATCCTTGGCCACCCTCGATTGGGTATCTCATTTGGCTATATCACCCGGTAAGCGCACGCTGTTAGTGCAAAGCTTTGTTCAGAAGCTGGGTAAGCTGGGTCTATACAGCTTAAAGTCTTTAATTAAAAAAGATGCGCAGCGTCCTTCATCGGGGGTTGAGCGTCGGATGAGTTCTGAAGACTGGCAGCGTTGGCCTTTTAACGTTCTGGCTGAGGCCCACCAGTCCTCTAAAGACTGGTTAAAAGAGGCTACTCTGGGTGTTGAAGGGGTTCGGAAAGAGCACGAAATATTAGTACACGCTGCCGCTGACCAAGTACTCGATCTCTTGTCCCCCGCAAACTATCCCCTAACAAACCCCGAAGTCCTCAAAGCGACGTGGAAGGAACGAGGACGCAATCTGCGCCGCGGAGTGACCCATTTTGTAAAAGATCAGATGGCCGATGTGCTGAACAACGGTCTGCCGGAAAACACGTCGGCTTTTCAAGTGGGCGAAAATCTAGCGGTCACACCGGGTAAGGTGGTGTTCCAGAACTCCCTCATCGAGCTCATCCAGTACAAGCCTGTCACTGAAAAGGTTGGAGCAGAACCCGTGCTGATTACCCCCGCATGGATCATGAAGTACTACATCCTGGATTTATCCGAACACAATTCTTTGGTGAAATACTTAACCGAGCAAGGCAAAACGGTCTTTATCATCTCGTGGAAAAATCCAACTGACGAAGACAAATTTGTCTCCTTCGAGGACTACGTCGAGCTTGGCATCATGGCGGCCATGAATGCAGTGTCGGCAATATGTGGCGGTAATAAGATTCACGCGGTAGGTTACTGCATTGGCGGTACATTGTTATCAGTGGCAGCCGCATCAATGGCCCGTGATGGCGACGACCGCCTGCAAAGTGTGTCGTTGTTTGCGGCTCAGGTTGATTTCACCGAGGCTGGAGAAATCACTCGCTTTATTTCAGCAAGCCAGTTGTCATTCCTCGAAAAAATCATGTGGAAACGCGGGTATTTAGGCAGCGAGAATATGGGGGGTGCGTTCTCTGCGCTGCGTGCTTCCGATCTCATTTACGCCGGTATGGTTGAGCGTTACTTAATGGGTAACGAGTCTCAGCCCAATGACTTGATGTCCTGGAATGCCGATGGCACCCGAATGCCGTATCAAATGCACTCGGAATATTTAGAAAAGCTCTATCTCAACAACGAGCTGGCAACGAATAAGTTCACCGTGGGTGGTCGGGTCGTATCAATCTCCGATATCACGGTGCCTATGTTTGTTTTGGGGACTGAAACCGACCATGTGGCACCCTGGAAGTCGGTTTATAAAGTCGCCGGTCTTACCCACAATGAGTTGACCTTCGCACTCACTAGCGGTGGTCACAACGCGGGTGTTGTGAGCGGTCCGCAGCATCCAAGGCGGCGTTATCGTCTTCACCAACGCAACCCTGGCGATAATTATATTGACGCCGATACATGGATGGCGGAGATGGAGCCTAATCAGGGCTCCTGGTGGCCAGCGTGGAGCGCGTGGTTAGATGCTCGTACCAGTAAAACCATTGCACCGCCGACACTAGGCGCAGCGCGTCGTGGCTACAAAGCCCTCCGAGATGCACCGGGCGAGTATGTCTTTGGTTAGCTAGGCCACTGTCTGTCGACAGCGACTTATTCATCCAACGTTTTTGAACCAAAAAAAGCCAGCCCTAGGGCTGGCTCATAACGGTTTGGCGTCCTTTACGGAGGCCTGGGGTTCGGTTGAATCAATAGGCCTTGTCAGACTTCAAGACACCAAAGGTGCGTACAAGAATGCTCAGGTCTAGACCCAGTGACCACTGGTTAATGTATTCAAGGTCGGACTCAATGCGCTGCTGCATATCCTCCAGAGAGGTTGTTTCACCGCGATAGCCGCGTACCTGAGCAAGACCAGTCATGCCGGGCTTGATGTGGTGTCGAGCCATATAGGTCGAGATGCGCTTTGAATACTCTGAATCGTGGCTCGTTGCGTGAGGACGAGGCCCAACCAGTGACATGTCACCTGCTATCACGTTGAATAGTTGTGGCAATTCATCGAGGCTAGTCCGACGTAAAAAGGCGCCTACACGTGTGACTCGAGG
>CBFHMA010000003.1:15004-34053 GCA_965656775.1 Luminiphilus sp. | reverse complement strand
GTTATAACAACAAATGGTCCTAAGCGTGTACTGGTCATAGGTAGTTCGACGGGCTACGGATTGGCTTCGCGCATTACCGCGGCTTTTGGTGCGGGCGCTGCTACTTTGGGCGTGTTTTTTGAGAAGCCTGGTACGGAGAAGAAACTGGGCACCGCTGGTTGGTACAACGCAGCATCTTTTGATGAGTTTGCGGCAGCCGAGGGTCTCTACAGTAAAAGCTTCAATGGCGATGCTTTTTCCGATGCCGTGAAAGCGCAGGTTATCCAGCAAATAAAAGCTGACCTCGGACAGATCGATCTTGTGGTTTATAGCTTGGCTGCGCCAAGACGTACCCATCCCAAAACCGGTGAGGTATTTAACTCAACCCTGAAGCCCATTGGTAAGGCGACCGTGCAAAAGGGTGTGAATACCGATAAGGGCGTTATTCAGGACTACCATTTGGAGCCTGCCACACAAGCCGAAATTGACGACACAGTTGCCGTTATGGGGGGGGAAGATTGGCAAATGTGGATTGAGGCGCTCGACGGGGCAGGGGTTTTGGCTGAAGGCGCTAAGACCACTGCGTATACTTACATCGGCGAACAAATTACCTGGGATATCTACTGGCACGGCACCATTGGTGCCGCCAAGAAAGATCTTGATAAGCGGGTAGTGTCTATTCGTGAGCGCTTGGCGCAGCGAGGAGGCGACGCGCGTGTTTCCGTGTTAAAAGCGGTTGTGACTCAGGCGTCGGCGGCCATTCCGGCAATGCCCATTTACCTTGCCATTCTGTTCAAGGTAATGAAAGAGCAGGGCACCCACGAGGGCTGTATTGAGCAAGTTGATCGACTCTTCCGCCACTGCCTATACAGTGACGAACCCGCCCTTGATGATGAGGGTCGGCTGCGTGTCGATGATCTCGAATTGGCGCCATCGGTGCAGGAAGCGGTGTCGGCCATTTGGGCGGATATTAGCAGCGATAATTTGGCGCAGTTATCGGACTTCGAGGGCTACAAGACCGAATTCTTGCAGCTCTTTGGGTTTGGTATTCCAAGCGTCGATTATGAAGCCGATGTCGATCCCGTGGTGCCGGTGATCGGCTTGGTTGAATAATATGAAGCCAGCGGGTGAGCTAGAGCAGATATCGCCACTTGTTCGGCGATTGGTGGCACCCAACCCGGGTCCCATGACAGGTCCGGGCACTAATAGCTACCTTATTGGGCATGATTCGATTGCCATCCTCGATCCAGGGCCCGCGTTGACGCCCCATATTGATCAGCTCATTGCCGCAGCCGATGGTAAGGCCACCGTGGTGGTCTGCACCCACACCCATCCGGACCACTCCCCTGCAGCGGCGATCATCGCCCGCGAGCTCGCCATCCCCATGGCGGGCGCGGTGACGGCCGACGATCAGCACCAAGACCTTACCTTTGTCCCTGACCAAGTGCTGCGTCACGACCAGTTACTGACCGGTACCGATTGGTCTCTGCGCGCCATTCACACCCCAGGGCATGTTGATAATCACTACTGCTTTTTATTGGAGCAAGAAGGATTGGTATTCGCCGGCGACCATATTATGAACGGGTCGACGGTCGTGATTATCCCGCCCGGCGGTAATATGAAAGATTACATCGACTCGCTGCGCCGATTACTCGATTACCCAGTCAGTGCAATTGCACCGGGACACGGCGAGGTGATTCCTGATTGTCGCGCAGAAGTCGAGAAGTTGGTTCGACACCGACTACTGCGTGAAGCAAAGGTTGTCGGCACCTTGCAAAGAATGGATGCTGCTTCCCTCGCGGAGTTGGTACCAGCGGTCTATGATGATGTGCCGCCCCAGCTACACCCGTGGGCACAGTTATCGTTACATGCACATTTGCTAAAACTTGAGCAAGAGCGGCGTGTTAGTGTCGACGGCGGCGATGTCTGGAAACTGTTGAACTGATTAATGCCTGCGCGCTCGTAATCACCCTATTGAGGTGAATAAACCCCGTACACTTTGCACGGCTGTAGTACGTATGTCTTCTGTAATGACTTAATAACAAGAGGTGTTATATGCAAGGCCTAATGATGAATATGCCGCTCACCATTACGTCGATTATTCGGCATGCTGAGCGGGTCCATGGTGGTAAAGAAATTGTTTCAGTCACTCGTGACAACCCGCGCCACCGTTACACCTTTAACGATGCCTTTGCCCGAACGCGCCAGTTAGCCAATGCCATGGTGCCTTGGGGGTTAGAGCAAGGTGACCGGATTGCCACATTGGCTTGGAACGATTATCGACACCTCGAGGCGTACTATGCGGCGGCATGCTCTGGTCATGTCTGTCACACGATCAACCCCCGGCTGTTCCCCGAGCAAATCGTCTACATCATCAACCACGCCGAAGATCAGTACGTTTTCACCGACCCTGACTTCATGCCTCTGGTAGAAAAAATTGCGGGTGAATGTCCGCAAGTAAAAGGTTGGGTAGTTATGACCAACCGTGAGCACATGCCCACAACCAGCCTCGACAATGTGTTGTGTTATGAAGAGCTTTTAGCTGGGCAAAGTGACCGTTTCGACTGGCCCGAGCTCGACGAAAATTTAGCCTGTGCGCTGTGTTATACCTCGGGTACCACCGGCAATCCCAAAGGCGTTTTATACAGCCACCGGTCAACGGTGTTGCATACCTACGCCACACTTATGCCCGATGCCCTTAATATTTCTGGCTCCGACGTGGTAATGCCAATAGTGCCGATGTTCCACGTCAATGCGTGGGGTAATCCCTATGCCTGTCCGGTGGCTGGAGCCAAAATGGTCATGCCCGGTAACAAGATGGGTGATGGCCCGACGCTGGCTGCGCTTATCAACGAGGAGGGTGTCACCATGTCGGCAGGTGTACCCACGGTCTGGCTCAATCTGTTGGCGCATCTGCAGTCATCGGGGCAGACCGTAGAGACCTTGACCCGTGTCGTAGTCGGTGGTTCGGCCTGTCCCTTGTCTGTTATGGAAGCGTTTGACAGCTACGGTGTTGATACCCGTCACGCTTGGGGTATGACCGAGATGAGTCCGCTGGGTACCTCTAACGCTTCGGGTGCTCATCGTGACCGCTTCGATGCCGAAACCTTTGCCAAACTGCGAACCACGGTCGGCACACCCATTTGGGGCGTCGAGATTAAAATCACTGACGACGACAATAACGAGTTACCTTGGGACGGGGTGGCCTTCGGGGCTCTTAAAGTACGCGGTCCTTGGATATGCAGCAGTTATTACAAGCTAGAGGGCTCCGATGCCCACGCTGAAGAGGGTTGGTTCGAGACCGGCGATGTGGCAACCATCAGCCCCGACGGTTACGTTGGGATTACCGATCGGACCAAAGACGTGATTAAGTCCGGTGGTGAGTGGATCTCGTCAATCGAGGTGGAAAACTGTGCTACAGGGCATCCGAAGGTAGCTGAGGCGGCCGTCATCGGGCGGATTCATCCTAAATGGGGTGAGCGGCCTTTGCTTGTTGTGGTTCGAAATGGGGAAGGCGCCGATCTGTCTCCAGCCGAGCTGCTGCAGTTCCTAGAGGGTAAAATCGCGAAGTGGTGGATTCCCGATGATGTTCAGTTCATCGATGAAATGCCCCACACCGCTACCGGCAAAATCCAAAAGGTTCAGTTACGCGAGATGTTCGCCGACTATCAATTTCCCGAAGCGAGCAATTAATATCAATAGCTCGGGTCGGAAGGTTGGTTCTCAAGAACCCTAGGCGCTGCTGAGACAGCGTTGCCTAGGGCGGTGGCTGCGATTCGGTGATGAGTATACGGGAGCAGTCAGTGATTGGGGTGAAACAGCGTAAGACGGGGTGGTTGCAAGCGGTCATGAATACCCGAATGCTCATCTGTGTCTTTACAGGATTAGCGTCGGGTATGCCGCTTTATTTGCTGATCCAGCTAGTCCCAGCGTGGTTGCGCGATAGCGGTGTGTCCCTTGCGGAAATTGGCCTATTTGCCTTGGTGGGCCTGCCCTACACTTGGAAGTTCCTGTGGTCGCCGCTAATGGATCGTTGGCAACTGCCCTTGGGCTTGCGCCGCGGCTGGATGGTAGCGAGTCAGCTTGGGCTTATTCTTGCCATCGGTTCCCTAGGCGCCATCGACCCTCTTGAACAAACATCGATCGTGGCGGCTGTGGCGGTGCTCATTGCCGTATTGTCGGCCACACAAGATATTGCCATCGATGCCTACCGCCGTGAGTTGTTGCCCGATGAAGAGTTGGGTCTGGGCAATTCTATTCATGTACAGGCCTACCGCATTTCTAGTCTGGTTCCAGGGTCCCTATCGCTGATTTTGGCTGACCTAATGCCATGGTCTGCCGTGTTCTGGATTACCGCGGCCTTTATGTCGGTGGGGGTGGCAATGGCACTTTGGGTGCAAGAGCCTACACGTGAGGCGTTTCAGCCAAGAGACCTAAAAGAATCTGTCATTGCCCCTTTTCGGGAATACCTACAACGTCGGGGTTGGCGCGATCTCGTGCTGACACTGATATTCATGGTCGCTTACAAATTGGGCGACAACATGGCTACAGCGCTGTCGACCCCTTTTTACTTAGATCTTGGTTTCTCAAAAACCGACATTGGCTTGGTGGCGAAAAATGCTGCTCTATGGCCTGCTATTGCGGGCGGCCTAGTGGGGGGCTTGGTGATGTTGCGGTTGGGCATCAATCGCTGTTTATGGCTGTTCGGTGCAGTCCAAATGCTGAGTATTCTGGGCTACGCTTACCTGGCCACGGTCGGCCCTGTTTTGTGGCTTTTGGCGGTTGTCATTGGTTTCGAGTACCTGGGCGTGGGTTTGGGCACTGCCGCGTTTACCGCTTTTATTGCTAGGGAGTCCAGTAAGACCTTCGCTGCAACTCAGTTTGCTTTGTTTACCGCCCTGGCCGCTCTTCCAAGAAGTCTTACCAACGCTACCACTGGTGTCTTGGTGGAGCATCTTGGTTGGGTATCGTTTTTCCTTCTGTGTACGGTATTGGCTGTGCCCGGTATGGTATTGCTACTCTGGGTAGCACCTTGGCAAGGCGATTCTCTATCAAACGAGGAGTTTGCAGGGAAGGGCTGCTAGGCTTTTATCCACCCTTGGTTTAGGCGGGCGTGCTCATGCGTGTTTTGGTTTTACTCTACCCCTGGCTAGAGTTGCTTAGTCTCATCCAGCTCGGCGTAGAGACGAATGCGCTCACGGCTCTCGGGTGGGTCATTTTGATGGTTTTTCTGGGTGTGGGTATATTGCGCCGAGCGGGTATCGCCGCCGTGGTACGCCTCCGAGAGGCACAGCAAAGCGGGATACTGCAGCAGCACCTGCTGCTCGATGATATGGCGATCGCCGTCGCTGCCCTGCTTTTTATCATACCTGGCTTGCTGTCGGATTTTTTTGCTGTCGTCGTTTTAATCGGTCCGCTACGCCGGTGGCTTGCCAGACGTTTATTGGCCGTGGGTGCCAACTCCGGGGCCGCTAACAGCGGGGCGTTTTATACGCGTGCTGATCACAGCGAACGAGCCGAACGGGTGACCCTAGAGGGTGACTTCGAGCGTGTCGACAAGCCCGACGACAGAGCCTAACCATGGACTATAGCGACCTAGAACCTTGTCACCTGCCTAACGGGATAGCGGCAATCACGTCTTTTTGGTCGATTTGGCTTTCACAAGGGCGTGCACCAAGGCTTGTATGTCTCTGATACTAATGCATTTTTTATGGTTAAGAGAATTTTTTAGCACTCTTTTGTGTTGAGTGCTAAAAAACCCCTTGAATTCCCCCTCGCTGCCCCCACATCCCCTGACGAGCCCCACTACGGGGCGTGTTAAACCATATCGATAACTTGTGGAGACCAAAACCCATGAATATCCGTCCGTTGTACGACCGCGTGGTCGTTCGTCGCAAGGAAGAAGAGGAAACCACCGCAGGAGGCATTTTGCTGCCAGGTTCTGCCAAAGAGAAACCCAATCAGGGTGAAGTGGTTGCCGTTGGTGATGGCAAGGTTCTCGACAACGGAGAACAGCGCCCACTAGCCGTTAAAGTCGGCGACAAGATCGTGTTCGGTCAGTACGCCGGTAGCAATACCATCGAAGTCGACGGTGAAGAGCTCATCCTGATGAGCGAGAGTGAAATCTACGCCGTCGTCGAGTAATCGTCCCGAACATTTCAGAGAGGAAGGAATTTTATAATGGCTGCTAAAGACGTACATTTTGGCGATTACGCCCGTAAACAGATGCTTGAAGGTGTCAACATTTTAGCCGACGCTGTTAAAGCAACGCTGGGTCCCAAGGGTCGTAATGTAATCTTGGAGAAGTCTTTTGGTGCACCTACCGTGACCAAAGACGGTGTATCTGTTGCAAAAGAAATTGAACTGGCATGCCGCTTCCAGAACATGGGCGCGCAGATGGTGAAGGAAGTGGCGTCGCAGGCTTCTGATGCGGCCGGTGACGGCACCACCACGGCCACCGTTTTGGCTCAGTCTATTGTCAACGAAGGCCTGAAGGCGGTAGCCGCAGGCATGAACCCAATGGACCTCAAGCGTGGTATCGACAAGGCAGTCGCTGCTGCCGTTGAAGCGGTTCAGGCCATGGCGACCCCTTGCGCAGACAACAAGGCAATCGCTCAGGTAGGCACTATCTCTGCCAACAGCGATGCCTCAGTGGGCGACATCATCGCGGAAGCGATGGAAAAAGTGGGTAAGGAAGGCGTCATCACCGTTGAAGAGGGCTCTGGTCTTCAGAATGAACTCGACGTGGTTGAAGGCATGCAGTTTGATCGTGGCTACTTGTCCCCTTACTTCATCAACAACCAAGACAACATGCAGGCTGAAATTGACGACCCTTACGTATTGCTGGTCGACAAGAAAATCTCGAATATCCGCGAGCTATTGCCTGTACTCGAGCAGGTCGCCAAGGCTTCTAAGCCCCTAGTCATTGTGGCTGAGGACGTTGAAGGCGAAGCGCTGGCTACTTTGGTTGTTAACAACATGCGCGGTATTGTGAAAGTGGCTGCATGTAAGGCACCTGGTTTCGGCGATCGCCGTAAAGCCATGCTGCAGGACATTGCTATTCTCACTGGCGGCACTGTAATTTCTGAAGAAGTGGGTCTGGACCTTGAGTCGACGACGTTAGAGCACCTTGGCACCGCCAAGCGCATCACTATGGATAAAGACAACACCACCATCGTTGACGGTGCTGGTGATGCTGACGCCATTGCTGCTCGTGTGAACGAAATCCGTGTTCAAATCGAGAACACGACTAGCGACTACGACCGTGAGAAGTTGCAGGAGCGTGTTGCCAAACTGGCCGGCGGTGTTGCGGTTATTCGTGTAGGTGCCGCCACTGAAATTGAAATGAAAGAGAAGAAAGCACGCGTTGAAGATGCACTGCACGCCACCCGTGCCGCTGTCGAAGAGGGCGTGGTTGCTGGTGGTGGTGTTGCGTTAGTTCGCGCCATTGGCCAGATCACAGGCCTTACCGGTGACAATGAAGATCAGAACATCGGTATTGCTGCTGCACTGCGCGCTATGGAAGGACCTCTGCGTCAAATCGTTGGCAATGCAGGCGATGAGGCCTCTGTCGTCCTCGAGAAGGTTCGTAATGGCGAAGGTAACTACGGTTACAACGCGGCCACCGGTGAGTATGGCGACATGATCGAAATGGGTATTTTGGATCCCGCTAAAGTCACTCGTACAGCGCTTCAGGCTGCGGGTTCTGTGGCTGGCTTGATGATTACCACCGAGGTCATGATTGCAGAAGCACCGAAAGACGAGGCTGCTCCAGCCATGCCCGATATGGGTGGTATGGGTGGCATGGGCGGCATGATGTAAGCCGTCCCCAGACTGTACGAAAACCCGGCTTTGGCCGGGTTTTTTTTGACCCGATTATTGTTATCGGTTTTGAAGTGCACGCTTGGGGTCGCACACGCCCCCGAATTGGTTACACTACCCCGCGTTTGTCCTCCGAATGGTCTGTAGGTGAGAGCTATGGTTTTACTAATTATTGGCGTTTTGTTGTGGGCCGGTGCCCATCTGTTTAAGCGAATCTCACCAAACATGCGAGCCAAGCTGGGCAAGCCCGGTAAAGCGCTAGTGTCGGTACTGTTACTTGCATCGGTGGTTTTGATGGTCCTCGGTTATCAGCAGTGGCCCCTCAGCAATAACAATGTTTTCTGGGGACGTCACCCAGCAACCGCCGGTATTAACAACCTGCTAGTGCTACTGGCGTTTTACCTGATGGTGGCTTCGGTATTGAAGTCGCGTATCACGGGCGTTATCCGGCATCCACAGCTCACGGCAGTGAAAGCTTGGGCCCTCGGCCACTTGTTGGTTAATGGTGATACCCCGTCACTGGTGCTGTTCGGTGGCTTACTAGCGTGGGCGGTGGTGGAGGTTATTCTCATCAACAAGCAAGAAGGTAAACCTCAGCTTCAGGTCGCAAGCTCCACGTTAAAAGAAGCCGGCACAGTGATCGTTACTGCCATTGTCTTCGGCGGTGTGGCTCATCTACACGCTATGTGGGGTTATCCGGTATTTGGTTAATGATCAGAGCCAACGCGGTGCCAAAAAAAAGCCACTCCTGAGAGTGGCTTTTCTATAACGTGGCTAATTAGCCCGCGAGATTGGCGTTCACAAATTCCCAGTTCACCAAATTCCAAAACGCCGCTAAGTAGTTCGGACGAGAGTTGCGGTAATCGACGTAGTACGCGTGCTCCCAAACATCCACTGTGAGCAGCGGCGTGATGCCTTCTTCTGTTAGTGGGCAGCCTGCATTACTGGTGTTGTGGATAGCCACTGTGCCATCAGCCTTTTTCACTAGCCAAGTCCAGCCAGAGCCGAAGTTGTTGGCCGCGTTTGTATTCCACTGCTCCTTGAAGGCTTCAAACGAGCCAAAGGCAGCGTTGATAGCGTCGGCAATGGCACCGGTGGGTTCGCCGCCACCGTTGGGGCTCAGGCAATGCCAGTAGAAGGTGTGATTCCAGACCTGTGCGGCGTTGTTAAACAGGCCACCATCGGCTGAGGCGATGATCTCTTCGAGTGATTTGCTGGCATTGTCAGTACCGTCGACGAGACCATTGAGCTTGTCCACATAGGTCTGGTGATGTTTGCCGTAGTGAAAATCAAGGGTCTCCTCAGAAATATGAGGCGCCAGAGCATCACGAGTGTAGGGCAGAGCGGGAAGTTCAAAAGCCATGGGTATCTCCTGGTTGAAACTTTTACGGTTGTGGTTTTGAAGGTCGTCGAACGTACGCGCAACGGCGGCCTCAGGATCATCGAGCCGCAGTGGTTGGTAATTATAACGCTAGCGTTGGCATCTTGCTTTAAATCCATGTTGTCGTCATGGTCTCGTGCTATAGCTGCAGATCTGTCACCTGTTAAGGAGTTTCTATGATGTTACTGAGCCGCTTCCCGGTACTGCTCGGTACGCTGTTCATACTGTGCTGCGCACCCTCTTCGGCGGTGTATGCCCACACGCTTATATTGGTGTCGTTGGATGGTTTTCGACATGATTATCTCGATCGTTTTGATGCGCCGCACTTAAATGCGATCGCAAAGGAAGGATTTCGTGTACGTCGCCTTGAGCCTGTTTATCCCCCCAATACGTTTCCTGCTCACCTGTCCCTGATCACAGGTTTGCCGCCTCAGGACCATGGTATTGTCGATAACCACTTTTGTCATGAAGCCAGAGGTGACTGCTACCACATGGGGGATGGTGGCAAAGACCCTAGCTGGCTCAAAGGTGTGCCACTTTGGAATCTTGTTGAAGCGTATGGTCTGCGTTCGGCCACTTATTTTTGGCCTGAATCTGATGCGCGATGGGGTGGCGATCGGCCCAGTTACTACCTGCCGTATCAAAAACGAGCCCCCTACGATGAGCGCGTCGACCAAGTACTCAACTGGTTGGCGCTGCCGGAGGTGTCCCGACCGCGATTGGTGACTTTATATTTTTCCGCAGTCGACAGTGCCGGCCATTACTATGGTCCCGATAGCGCCGAGACCAAGGCTGCAGTCGCCGAAGTTGACCGGCAAATTGGTCGATTGTGGGAGGGGCTACAAGGTATGGATTTGCCCGACTGGTCATTGATGGTTGTCTCGGATCATGGCATGAGCGCCATCCGTAGCGGTGACGAGATTTTGGCGTCGGAATTGCCAGAACCCGAGGGTTTTGAGCGCATGGTGAGCTACTCACGTGTTCGCTATTTCCCAAAGGATACTGACAATAAACAACATTCAGCGGCAGCCTCAGCACAGTTGGGACGCGATCTTGATAACTTGGCTGCAGGCCGGTGGCAAACACTGAACAAAGACGAGGCGATAGCGTTAGGGGGCACTGACCAGAACACCGCAGGTCATTACACGTTAATCGCCCGTCCACCCCACTTTTTTAGCCGCAAGTTACTGCCTGTAGGCTCTGTGCAGGGCACCCACGGCTATCCCCTCGACGTTTCCGATATGGCCGCTTTCGCAGTTGGTGCTGGGGCAGCCTTCAAGTCGGGCATCATGATCGACAGCGCCCATCAACTGGATATTTACCCGGTCGCTGCAGCGGTGTTGGGCCTGCCGCCACTGACTCCCTTGCCAAGTGATGGCGGCTATTTACGCGGCGTGTTGCACTGAAGCTTTTGTCATAGCGCGATATACTGCGCATCACCTCTTGTTTTGGAAAAGGCCCCATGTCGCGTGATGATCTAACCGATATCCCCTCGTTCGCAGCCCGGCGAGATGAGGGCGTGACCAGTGCTCGCCCTAATGCGATGCCAGGGCGTTCGACTCGCCCGCCAGCTCCCGGCAGACAGAGCAGTCTGATGGGGCGTTTGGCTTTGACCGTTGCATTTGCCGCCGCTGCCGTGGCCTGCGCTTGGGCGTGGCAGCTACAACAGGCCTATGATCTGGCTGCGGCAGAAGCAAAGAGCTTGGGTGCTCGAGTGCGTGATCTTGAAGCGCTGCTGTCTGATACCGATGAGAGTGTTGAAAAGTCGGCGGCCGCTCTGGGTGCGCAGCTGAACGTAGTCGATAAAGAGACTCGCCGGCTAGAGCAGCGCCGTCGGGAGATGGACACGCGACTCGACAAGCTCGAGACAACCGCCGAAAGCACCGCGTCGAATCTCAAAAAACTTGATACTAATGCCATTGCAGAAGCTAAAACGGTGGCTGCTGCCACCGATGCTATCGCTACGTTACAGCAAGAAGTGCGCGCTTTAACGCAGGTGGCGGGTGATCTTGAGCGTTTGGGCTCCACGGCACGTGAGACGCAAACTCACCTTGAGCGATTATCGGACTCCGTCAATAAATCGAATTTGGAGCGTGCTGCCCTAGCCAAGCGCATCGCCGCTAACGAGGAATGGATAGAGTCCATTAACGCCTTCCGTCGACAGGTTAATACCAGTATTAATCAGCTCCAGAATACTCTGCGCCAAAACCCGCCCGCGACTGGTGGGGCGCAAGCACCACCGGCTGGTTGATGGCAAACACAGCCTACAGGCCATTGTTGGGCGCGCAGCTAGCCCGCATCAGCCACTCCAATTTACTTTGCGCAAGGAACCGTTATGACCGTGATACAGCAGCAGGATCTCATCGACAGTGTCGCTGATGCACTGCAGTTTATTTCCTACTATCACCCGCTAGATTTCGTTCAGGCTGTTCACAAGGCTTGGGCTATGGAGCAAAGTCCTGCTGCCAAAGATGCCATGGCCCAAATACTCATTAATAGCCGCATGTGCGCCACTGGACACCGTCCCATTTGTCAGGATACGGGCATTGTTACCGTGTTTATTGAAGTGGGTATGGATGTGCGTTGGGATGCTGAATTATCCCTCGATGAGATGATCAATGAAGGGGTGCGCCGAGCGTATAACCACCCAGACAATAAGCTGCGCGCCTCGATACTGAGCGATCCGGCAGGTAAGCGTCAAAACACTCGAGACAACACGCCAGCGGTTATTCATACCCGCTTAGTGCCAGGTAATACGGTGGATGTGCGAGTGGCGGCGAAGGGTGGTGGCTCTGAAAATAAATCTAAATTGGCCATGTTGAATCCCTCAGACAGCATAGTGGACTGGGTGGTCAAGACCGTACCGACTATGGGTGCGGGCTGGTGTCCACCCGGTATGCTCGGGATTGGTATAGGTGGTACTGCCGAGAAAGCGGCGCTACTGGCTAAAGAATCCCTGATGGATCCTATTGATATTCAGGAACTCCGCCAGCGCGGACCTAATAATCGCGTCGAAGAGTTGCGCTTGGAAATTATGGAGGCGGTGAACAAACTCGGTATTGGCGCCCAAGGGCTGGGTGGTTTGACCACGGTTCTCGATGTCAAAATTAAGGACTATCCGACCCACGCCGCCTCGTTACCGGTGGCTATGATTCCCAATTGTGCCGCTACTCGCCACGCTCACTTTACGTTGACGGGCGATGGTCCTGCACTGCAAACACCACCGGATATCGCCCAGTGGCCGGATGTGAGCTGGGAGCCGGGGGACTCTGTTCGGCGAGTGAATCTTGATGACGTCGATTCGGCGGCCGTTGCCACCTGGCAGCCAGGTGAGACATTGTTGTTGTCGGGCACCATGTACACAGGTCGAGATGCTGCCCACAAACGGATGACCCAGATGTTGCAGCAGGGAGAGGCCCTCCCGGTGGATTTGCGAGGTAAGTTCATTTATTACGTCGGACCCGTGGATCCTGTGCGCGACGAAGTGGTGGGCCCTGCTGGTCCCACCACATCGACACGAATGGATAAATTCACCGATGCCATCCTCGAGCAAACCGGCCTCATTGGTATGATCGGTAAGGCCGAGCGTGGGCCCATTGCTATTGAGGCTATCCGTAAACATCAAGCGGTGTACCTCATGGCTGTTGGCGGTGCTGCTTATTTGGTCTCAAAAGCGATTACCGATGCCAAAGTAGTCGCTTTTGAAGATCTTGGTATGGAAGCCATCTATGCCTTTACTGTAAAAGACATGCCGGTCAGTGTGGCGGTCGATTGTCGCGGTGAGTCGGTGCACATAACAGGACCCAAGATCTGGCAGCAGCGAATAGAAGAGCAGGCGATTGAGCTTATCTGAGTCGTTCTATTGGCACGATTATGAGACGTCTGGCGCTGATCCGGCGGTAGATAGACCTCTGCAGTTTGCAGGGGTAAGAACCGATACCGACCTTCAGATTATCGGAGAACCGTTGGTGCAGTTTGCTGCGCCCACCCCCGATTATCTACCGCATCCGGGTGCTATCCGGGTGACCGGTATCAGACCTTCAGAGGCATTGGCCCAAGGTCTACCCGAACGGGAGTTTATAGCGCGGATACACCGGGAGTTGGCAGTGCCAGGTACCTGTGGTGTCGGCTACAACTCCATACGTTTTGATGATGAGATTACCCGCTTCGCCCTCTATCGGAATTTCTTTGATCCTTATGCTCGGGAGCGCAATGAGGGTCGATCTCGATGGGATCTGATAGATGTCGTTCGCGCCCAGGCGGCCCTCCGACCCGAGGGCATGGTTTGGCCCACCCGCGACGATGGTGCCCTGAGCTTTCGATTGGAGCATTTAACCGCCGCCAACGGTATTGCCCATGGCGATGCGCACGATGCCCTTGCCGATGTGCTTGCTACTATAGCCCTGGCGCGACAGCTAAAGGTTGCACAGCCTGCGTTATTCAGCGCGCTGTATGCAGCTCGATCGTCGGCGGCACTGGCGCCATTACTCGACCCTGCCGGCATGCGTCCGGTGATATACGTATCGGGTATTTGGGGGAGCGCGCGCTGCAACTTGGCAGCAGTCGTGCCCTTGGCTTTTCATCCTCGCAGTCGCAATGAGATTATTTGTGCGGATTTGGCGGCCAGGCCAGATTTCCTTGATATGTCCAGCGAGTCCATTTCAGCGCTGTTGTTCACCCCTCGCTCAGAACTGCCCAGTGGCACCGAGCGGCCGCCACTGATCAGTGTGAAGCTTAATAGGGCCCCAGTATTGCTCCCCATGGAATGGCTAAGGGGAGAGCCCGCTGAGCGTTTAGGGTTGAATGGAGACAGTTTGCGGGCCCATCTGAAAGTGCTCCGCTCCGCCCGAGATGCTGACCCGCGCGGTTTTACCCATCGGCTACAGGCGGTGTATCAACAGCATATTTTTCCTCCTCGAACGGATGTCGATACCATGCTTTACGAGGGTTTTATTGGCACCCATGACAGCAACCAATTTCAAGCTATTCGCGATGCTGATGACACTGAGCTGGCGAATCGCCAATGGGTGTTCAAGGACAGGCGATTACCAGAGCTTCTATTTCGTTACAGAGCGCGGAATACACCTCAAAACTTGACCGATGGAGAGCGGGTGCAATGGCAGGAACATTGTCGACAGCAGATATCTGCCGGGCCCTACAGCCTCGCTGCTTTTATTCGTGAACTTGGGCTGGAGATGGCGCGATTAGAATTAACAGACCGTCAGCGGGCTGCACTACAGGATTTGGCAGACTACGCGCGCATGCGTTGTCGCGAGTTAGACATAGCATGGTGTGAGGATAATGACGGTAACGACTAACGCAGTATTGGTTGCTCAACTGGCAAGGGCGTTACAATCAGCATTGGCCGTGGCGGTGTTAATGCCAACCTTTCAATTAGCTCACCTTGTGGCGGTATAAACGTGCATTTTCCAGGTAGTCATGTTCTCAGCATTGCCCAATTCCAGCGCCACGATGTCGATCGCGTGTTTGCGGTGGCAGATGCCATGCGCCCTTACGCTCACCGCGAAAAGATAACAAGAGTTCTAGAGGGGGCTATTTTGGGCTCAATGTTCTTCGAGCCCTCCACTCGCACGCGCATCAGTTTTGGTAGTGCCTTCAATTTGTTGGGGGGTGAGGTGCGCGAGACCACGGGTTTTGAAACAACTGCCATCGCCAAGGGTGAGTCTCTGTTCGATACCGCACGAGTCCTGAGCGGTTACTCAGACGTTATCGCTATGCGCCATCCCGAGCCCGGTTCGGTCGCTGAATTTGCCCAGGGCAGTCGAGTACCGGTAATCAATGGTGGAGACGGCGCAAACGAGCATCCTACGCAGGCGTTACTGGATTTGTACACTATTCGCAGTGAGCTGGCGTCTAGGGGTAGAGACCTTGATGAGCTGCGAATTGCCATGGTTGGTGATTTGCGATTCGGGCGGACGGTGCACTCGTTGGCACGCTTGTTACAGCTGTACCGGGGTGTGCAAATCAGTTTGGTTTCTCCCCCTGAACTGGCCATGCCTGCTGATATTGTTGAGACCGCTCGTATAGCTGGCCATCGCGTGGTTGAAACCGAGCATTTAGAGGCCGGGATTTCGGGTGTCGATATTGTCTACTCTACCCGCTTGCAGGAAGAGCGTTTTGCCAGTGCCGAAGAAGCCGATCTCTATCGCGGACGCTTTCGACTGGATCAACAAATTTACACAGCGCGCTGTGAGCCCAACACGGTCATCATGCATCCGCTGCCCCGTGACTCCAGAGAGGGTGCTCGTGAGCTAGATGTCGATCTTAACGACAATCCCAATCTCGCTATTTTTCGCCAGAGTGATAATGGTGTCTTGGTGCGAATGGCGCTGTTTGCCTTGATTTTGGATGTTGCCGACAAAGTCGATGCCCACGCACGCCCCGTCAATTGGTTTACCGAGCGACGATTCTGATAAACCCTGTGCCGGGGTGTACTTGTGAAGCAACTGATTCGAGGCAAATTGATGGCTGATGAGACAGGTTTTACAGCGCGATTCTCGGCAAATGACCTTGAACAGCTGGGTCGAGAGGTGGCGTTTCAGGGATTTTTCCGCATGGAGCGTGTCACCGTTCGGCATAAGTTGTTTGCCGGTGGTTGGAGTAAACCCTTCAGCCGGGAGTTATTTCAACGGGGTGACGCAGTGGCTGTTCTTCCTTGGGATCCAGTGGCTGATGAGCTGATTTTGGTTGAGCAATTTCGGATAGGGGCTATCCGAGCTGAGCATACCCCTTGGATGCTCGAGTTGGTTGCCGGCATTGTCGAGCCTGATGAGCAAGACGAGGACGTTGCCCACCGCGAGTGCTGGGAGGAGGCGGGTTGTACCCTCGATAAACTTCACCCCATAGCCACCTTTTATCCCAGCGCCGGCGCTTGCTCGGAGCAAATTCGCGCTTTTGTGGGGCGTGTTGTATCCGCAGGTGTTGGTGAAGTGCACGGTTTAGACGAAGAGCAAGAAGACTTACTGGTCCACGCGATTCCTCGAGCACAAGCCATCGCCATGCTAGATAACAATCTTATTAATAACGGCCACACGTTAATTGCGTTGCAGTGGCTAGCCAGGCACGGCGACGCACTTCGACAGGAGTGGTTGCGCTGACTTCCTCTTCCACTAAGGCGGAGCCAAAGCCAAGGCAGCGGGGGTTACTCCGCTCGAGCGCTGTGGTCAGTGCATCTACCATGACCTCGCGGGTGTTGGGCCTGGTCAGGGATGTCGTGCTAGCGAATTTGGTGGGTGCTAGCAGTAATGCCGATGCTTTCTTTGTAGCCTTTAAAATCCCCAATTTTCTGCGTCGTTTGTTTGCCGAGGGTGCCTTTGCGCAAGCCTTTGTGCCGGTTCTAGCCGAGACCCGTGAGCAGGGCGGGCGCGAGGCTGTCAAAGCCTTGGTCGATCGGGTGGCGGGTGTCCTGGGGGGCACGCTAGTGGCCGTGACCGCTTTTGCGATCTTGGCGGCGCCACTGGTGGCGGTGATATTTGCGCCCGGGTTCGCCAAGGACCCAGACAAGCTCGCCCTTACAGCTGAACTCATCCAATGGACATTCCCCTATCTGTTGCTGATTTCTCTGACGGGTTTTGCGGGCAGTATTCTCAACAGCTATGGACGTTTTGCAGTGCCGGCGCTGACCCCGGTATTGTTAAATCTCAGTCTTATTGGCGCTGGTCTGTGGATTGCGCCGCAGATGGAAGAGCCTGTGTATGCACTGGCCATCGGTGTGTTGGTGGCGGGCTGCATGCAGTTGTTATTCCAGCTTCCGTCCCTCTATGGCTTGGGTCTGATGCCCTATCCCCGATGGCAGCTACATCATCCGGGTGTTCGTCGAATTATGGGTCTCATGGTGCCTGCACTGTTTGGTGTTTCTGTCAGCCAAATTAATTTGCTGCTCGATACCGTATTGGCGTCACTGTTGCCCGCGGGTAGCGTCTCGTGGCTCTATTACTCCGACCGCTTGATTGAGTTGCCCTTAGGGGTCTTTGCCATCGCCATTGCGACGGTCATCCTTCCCACTCTGTCGACGGTTCAAACCCAATCAGATGGCGCTGACCAACGGTTTTCGTCCACTTTGCAGTGGGGAGTGGAGATGGTGTTACTGGTGGCTCTGCCAGCTACTGCTGCACTTTTATGTCTAGCTGAGCCTATTCTCACCACGTTGTTTGGTTATGGTGAATTTTCCCCGAGTGATGTGAACATGGCTGCCCACTCGCTGAGGGCCTATGCTTTGGGTCTCACGGCGTTCATGCTCATTAAGGTATTGGCACCCGGCTTCTATGCGCGGCAGGATACGCGTACGCCCGTTCGAATTGGTGTTATAGCGATGGTGAGCAACATGGTATTGAACCCGCTATTTATCTTTCCGCTGCTATGGGCATTTAATGTTGGGCATGCCGGCTTGGCACTCGCAACTGCAGCCTCGGCATGGCTTAACGCAGGGCTACTGTACCGGGGCTTACGCAAGGATTCGGTGTTGACTCAGGCGCCATCGCTGCAGTTCTTGACCCTGCAACTACTTCCCGCAGTGGTCGTGATGGTGACGGTCCTGCTCACGCTTAGTCCCGATTTGCAATGGTGGCAAGGGCAGGCGGTGTTGATCCGCGCTCTGACAATGGCTGCTCTGGTACTGTTGGGAGCCCTAAGCTACGCCGTCATATTGGGGGTGATGGGTTTGCGACTTGCACATTTGCGGGGCCCGGGTGACCAAGCGCAGCGCTAGCAGTAGAGCCGGTGTCTTCAAGCGCTGATTATCCTGCGCTACACGGGCGGCGGCACCATGTTTTCTATATACTTTGGCCTTTTCACTAAGGCTAGCTCCTAAGCGTTATGGAACTCATCCGCGGCTTGCACAATTTGCGATCTAGACACCGTGGCTGTGCGCTCACCGTGGGGGCTTTTGACGGTATCCATCGAGGTCATCAGATCGTTCTCTCTCATTTACAAGCACGGGCTCGAGAGTTGAATTTGCCCACCACCGTTATCGTTTTCGAGCCATTACCTCGGGAGTACCTGCGGCCATTACAGGCTCCGCCACGCATTACTAATTTTCGTGAGCGGGTGCAGGCAATCGCCGCCACCGGAATTGATCGATTGCTGGTACTGCCTTTCGATGAAGATATGCGTACCGCCAGTGCCAGCAGTTTCGTGCAGCGTGTGTTTGTTGATGGTCTGGGCGCGCGCTACATAGCGTTGGGTGATGATTTCAGATTTGGCAATGCGCGCGAGGGTGACTTCGATTACATCCGACTATTGGCTGATATGCACGGTTACGATGTGCAGCGCACAGAAACCTTTAGTCTCGATGGTGAGCGTGTAAGCAGTACGCGCTTGCGTGCTGTGTTGGCGGATGGCGATTTTGTATTAGCTGAGCGTCTCTTGGGTCGGCCGTTTACCATGACCGGTCGTGTCGGCTATGGCCGTCAATTGGGGCGTCAACTGGGTACACCAACCGCCAACATGGGTATTGACCGCATTCGCAGTCCTTTAAGTGGTGTTTATGCGGTTGAGGTCGATGGCCCCGGATTTGAAACTGCTCCAGGGGTCGCCAATGTCGGTGTGCGACCGACCGTTGAAGAGGGTCTGGCTGCTAATTTGGAGGTACACCTACTAACACTGAATCCGGACCTTTATGGAAAGCGTCTGACCGTTCGCTTTGTGAAGAAGCTGCGAGATGAGCAGCGTTTCCCATCCCTTGAGGACCTCAAGAATGCCATCGCGAAAGATGTAGCAGCTGCTGAAGCTGCCTTGCGAGGAGTGACAGCCAATGTTAACCGTTGAATCGAAGATGCAGCTCTTGGGGCTGCTCAACTGCACGAAGTGATATTTTAATGAGTGATTACAAAGATACCCTGAACCTGCC
>CBFHMA010000003.1:0-14905 GCA_965656775.1 Luminiphilus sp. | reverse complement strand
CACTGCGTTCCCAATGAAAGCGAATTTGGCTCAGCGAGAGCCTCAGCGCCTAGCGCAGTGGGCCGAGATGGACTTATACGGCCAAATGCGCAAACGCGGTGCCGGTCGGCCCAAGTTCATCCTGCACGACGGCCCTCCCTACGCAAATGGTGATTTGCACGTGGGTCACGCGGTCAACAAAATTCTAAAAGATATTATTGTTAAATCCCGGACCTTGTCAGGGTTTGATGCTCCCTACGTGCCGGGTTGGGATTGCCATGGTTTGCCCATCGAGCTGAATGTCGAAAAGAAAGTGGGCAAGCCGGGCCTTAAGGTCAGCGCTGCGGAGTTTCGCCAGAAATGCCGTGATTATGCTGCGTCTCAGGTCGAGAAGCAGCGTGATGACTTTATTCGTATGGGGGTGATTGGTGACTGGGAGCATCCCTACCTGACCATGGACTTTGGGTTCGAGGCCAATATTGTTCGAACACTGGGCCAAATTATTGACAATGGTCACCTGCATAAGGGGTTCAAGCCAGTACATTGGTGCCTTGATTGCGCGTCAGCCCTGGCAGAGGCCGAAGTTGAATACAAGAACAAGGTGTCCTCTGCAGTGGATGTTGCTTTTACTGCGGTTGACGCCACAGCCATGTGCACGGCGTTTAATAGCACTTGGTCGGGGCCTGTTGCGGTAGCTATTTGGACGACCACTCCGTGGACTTTAGCGGCTAACCGCGCAGTCAGCGTTGCGCCGTCGCTCCGCTACGCTTTGGTACAGATCGATAATCGGGCTATTGTCATGGCAGAGGCATTGGTCGAGAGTTGTGTCGCTCGCTATGGTTGCGAAGGAGCACAGATCCTCGGTCACTGCGATGGTGTTGCCCTAGAAGGTATGTATCTACAGCACCCCTTCGCCGATTTAACGGTACCCGTCATTGTCGGTGATCACGTCACTACCGATGCCGGGACAGGCTGCGTACACACGGCACCCGCCCATGGTCTCGAGGATTTTGAGGTCGGTAAACGCTACGGTTTGGAGGTGTTTAATCCCGTCGGTGCTAACGGTGTGTATTTGCCTGATACACCGGTATTCGCTGGACAGCACATATTCAAAGCAAATGATGACATCGTCGCAGCACTGGAAGACCGTGGCTTGCTACTTTGCCACCAGCCCTACGAACACAGTTATCCCCACTGTTGGCGACACAAGACCCCCATTATTTTTCGCGCAACGCCCCAGTGGTTTATCAGCATGAGCCAAAATGGCTTACTCGATGCGGCGAAAGCAGCGGTCGATACCGTGCAGTGGGTGCCCGATTGGGGGCGAGCACGCATTGACAGCATGCTTGAGCAACGACCCGATTGGTGCATTTCTCGTCAAAGAACGTGGGGCGTGCCCATTCCACTGTTTGTGCACAAGGCAAGTGGTGAGTTGCATCCAAATACTTCCCAGCTCATTGAGCAGGTGGCTGAGCGTATTGAGGCCGCAGGTATTGATGCGTGGTTTGATCTTGAGCCTGAAGCGTTGCTCGGTGATGACGCCGTGAATTATGACAAGGTAACCGATACCCTCGATGTGTGGTTTGATTCGGGTGTTACTCATGCCTGTGTGCTGCGGGCTAGAGACGAGTTGAGTGCGCCGGCCGATTTGTATCTGGAAGGCTCCGATCAGCACCGTGGCTGGTTCCAGTCATCGCTACTGACGGGTATCGGTGCTTTTTCAAGTGCACCGTATCGTGCAGTATTAACCCACGGTTTCACCGTGGACGGTGAGGGACGAAAAATGTCGAAGTCGATCGGCAATATCATCCCCGCTAAAAAGGCAATGAACGATCTGGGCGCCGATGTCATTAGGCTGTGGGTTTCTGCTGCAGATTATCGCAATGAAATCGCCGCATCTGACGAAATTTTCAAGCGCACTGGCGATGCCTATCGGCGTATTCGTAATACAGCCCGATTCTTGTTGGCTAATCTAGCAGGCTTTGAGCCCAAGCAGCACTCGGTACCCGATGACAGTTTGTTGCCCCTCGATCGCTGGATCTGTAGCCGGGCTCGCGGATTACAAGAAGAGTTGCTGGCGGCTTACGAGGAGTACCAGTTTCATCAGATTTTCCACAAAGTACACAATTTCTGTGGTGGAGAGCTGGGTGGCTTTTATCTGGACATCATCAAAGATCGTCAGTACACAACACCCACTGACTCTCATGCTCGACGATCGGCACAAACCGCCCTTTGGCACTTGGCCGAGGCTTTATGCCGTTGGATTGCTCCGGTACTCAGTTTCACCGCAGAGGAAATTTGGGAGAATTTACCTGGAGAGCGAGCCGACTCGGTGTTTCTGACCGAGTGGTATCAGGGGTTACCTAGTTTGGCAACTGAGACTGAAATGGATGATGCATTTTGGACCCAGATGCTACAGGTTCGCCAAGGTGTCAATAAATGCCTTGAGCGCCAGCGTGCAGCGGGTGTGGTTAAAGGCGCTCTCGATACAGCGGTAACCCTTTACGCCGATGCCCCTCTGGCGCAACAGTTGATGGCTCTCAAGGATGAGCTTCGCTTTGTGCTAATCACGTCGGGTGCGGCTGTTGAGCCCTTGGCCAATGCCCCTAGTGACGCTGAGACCTGCGATGTAGAGGGACTTAAGGTGCGTGTAGATATTGCCAGTGCCGACAAGTGCGAACGATGCTGGCATCGCCGCGACGACGTGGGACAGCACGCCCAGCATCCAACCCTCTGTGGCCGTTGTGTGGCTAATGTTACTGGCCCGGGAGAGCAGCGCTGTTATGCCTAAACCGGGATTTTCCTCTCAGCGGGCTCTGTTGGGTTATGCCATCGCATTGGTTGTGCTGGGCCTCGATCAGTACACTAAGGCACTGGCAACGGCACAGTTGGCGTATCGTGTTCCCGTTGAAGTTACATCGTGGTTTGACTTGATGCTTGCCCACAATACGGGAGCCGCCTTTAGTTTTTTGGCTGACGCAGGGGGGTGGCAGCGCTGGTTTTTTGTTGTCATTGCACTGGTGGTTAGCGGCGTTATGGTCGTCTGGTTATCTCGGTTAGGCAACGAACGACGTTGGCTGGGCTTTGCGCTAGGTGGCATCTTGGGCGGTGGTCTGGGTAATCTACTCGACCGACTCAACCATGGTTATGTGGTCGATTTCATATCGTTGCATTACGCCGATTGGTATTGGCCCGCCTTCAATCTTGCTGATTCAGCTATCAGTGTCGGTGCCGTCATTATTGTGCTGGATAGTTTTTTTAGTTCCCAAAGTCATCATCCCAGTGAACCATCGGAGACTACGTCATGATCGATTTGTGCGTCAGTGAAAACACACGGGTGATTCTCAACTTTGGTTTGTATTTAGAGGACGGCTCTGAAATTGATGCTAATTTCGGTAAGCCACCCGCTACATTTGTGGTGGGAGATGGGTCTCTGTTGCCCGGTTTTGAACGCGCCCTCTTCGGGCTGCTACCGGGGGATTCTGGGGAATTTCTTATCAGTCCTGAGAATGGCTTTGGGCAACCCAATGACAATAATGTACAAGTCATCAAACGCGATCACTTCGACGATGATGTGACGCTTGAAACTGGCATGGTGTTTAACTTTGCCGATGCCGCAGGGGGTGAGCTACCCGGTGTTATCGCTTATTTTGACGAAACCGAGGTGCATGTGGATTTTAATCACCCGCTTGCGGGTCGCGTGATTACATTCCGGGTTCAGATTCATCGGGTCGAAGCAGCCGAATTACACTAGCACTACCCTGAAGCCGCTATCGGCCTTGGAGAGCAACTTTATGGATATCATTCTTGCCAATCCTCGCGGTTTTTGTGCTGGTGTCGATCGTGCCATCGACATAGTCAATCGAGCCCTCGAGGTGTTTGGAAGACCCGTTTATGTGCGTCATGAAGTCGTGCATAATCGCTTCGTAGTTGAAGATCTCCGCAGTCGAGGCGCCATTTTTGTCGATGAGCTGGAAGAAGTGCCCGACGACGCCCTAGTGATTTTCAGCGCCCACGGTGTGTCCAAGGCGGTGCAAGACGAGGCTAAGGGGCGCGGCTTACGTGTGTTCGATGCCACTTGTCCACTCGTGACCAAGGTCCACGTAGAGGTTGCTGCTTTCAGTGTGGCGGGCCGAGAGTGTGTGCTCATTGGTCACGCGGGGCACCCGGAGGTGGAGGGCACCATGGGGCAATATGACGATAGTGCGGGTGGTCGTATTTATTTGGTGGAAGATGAACAGCAAGCTGCAACACTCGAGGTTAAAAACCCCGACAATCTTGCTTATGTGACCCAAACGACCTTGTCGGTTGACGATACCGCGCGGGTCATCGACACCTTACGAGCACGTTTCCCCAATATTGAAGGCCCCAGGAAAGACGATATTTGCTATGCAACTCAGAATCGGCAAGATGCTGTAAAGCTACTGGCCGAACAGGTCGATGTGGTACTGGTTATCGGCTCTCCCAACAGCTCAAATTCTAATCGACTGCGAGAGCTTGCTGAGCGCTGTGGTGCACGAGCCTACCTACTCGATGACGCCAGTATGCTGCAAGACGCCTGGTTCCAAGACGCCGATGTTATTGGCGTTACCGCGGGTGCATCGGCACCTGAATCGCTGGTGCAGGGCGTTGTCTTGGCGTTGCAAACCCTTGGGGCCGGTGAGCCTAAATCAATCGAGGGTCAGCCTGAAAACATCACATTTTCGCTGCCAAAAGCGTTACGTATTCCCGCCACAAATGTGTAATTGGGTCGGGCAATAGAGCAATGATTGATGACCGAGTTCTCTCATAACGAACCCTTAGTCACCCAATAGCTCTCAGAGTGCTATCCAGCCTGATATCGCTGCCACACACTGTCTAGCCCATGTGTAAGCGGGCTTCAGCGTGTCGACGCAATCACTCTTGGCGGACCATCAGACGCGAGCAACCCTCGGTGGTTTCACGCTTTTGGAGTTGCTGGTTTGTCTATCGGTACTCGCGCTGCTCAGTACAATGGCAGTGCCATCATTCAAAGCGCAGACTGCTTCAGCCCGAGCTAAAGGGGTTGCTCAATCGCTAATGTCCGCCGCTATGTTGGCTCGGGCCAGCGCTATTCGGGGCGCTCAACCGGTAATGTTATGTCCAGCACAAGCGAATTGCAGTGGCTATTATGAGTCAGGTTTCGGGGTTTATCGAAGGACCGGCGGCTTGTTGCGGCAGTATGCGGTAGCCGATGGGCTGCACATTGGTAATCGTGCTGGCACACGCCGGGCTGATCAGGTGGTAACGTGGGACGCCAGCGGTATCGGCAATCGGAACCTAACCTGGGTTGTGTGCGCCCAAGGGGGTGAACCTTGGGCTGTGGTGCTCAATCGCGTTGGTCGACCCAGACTCGAGCGCGGTATTGGGCGGTGCTTGGGCTTACACTAATGAAATTCATGCCTCGTCTAGCCCAAGCTTCTTTAACCGATAGCGCAAACTTCGGAAGCTAATGCCTAGGGCTGCGGCGGTCGCGGTTTTATTCCATCGGTGCTGCAATAGCGCTTCTGCCAAAATCTGGCGTTCGATGTTCCCTAGATAACCCTCTAAGTCACCATCAACGTGCTCGAGAAGTGCGTGACTGTCGCCTATCGTCGCCCCTGAGGTGTCTAGCTTGTCTGTGGTCTGCTCGGAGGATGCCACCCTGTCGATGCCTAAATCCTGTGCTTCCAACTCGGGGTGATCCGTGAGGGCGTTAGCACGTGCCAGAATATTTTCGAGCTCGCGAACATTGCCGGGGAAATCGTAGCGACACAGACAGTCGAGAGCTTGGGTCGACAAGGTTTTCGGTGGTTGGTACTGACTATCGGTCATTTGTTGCAGCAGGTGGTTTGCCAAAAGGGGGATATCACCTCGTCGTGAACGCAGCGGCGGCACCTCGATGGCGATGACATGGAGCCGATAGTAAAGATCATCACGAAACCGACCTTGAGCCACTTCGATGGCAAGATTTTTATGGGTGGCACTGAGCAGACGGACATCTGTTGCTACCTCTTTGTCCGAGCCAACGGGCCGTACGGCTTTTTCTTGCACCGCCCGAAGCAGGCGCACTTGCACGTTCAAGGGGAGGTCTGCAATCTCATCGAGTAACAGCGTGCCACCAGAGGCTGCTTGAAACAGACCCGATTTATCGCTTGATGCCCCCGTGAAAGCGCCTTTAACGTGACCAAATAATTCGCTTTCAACGAGTTCTGGCGGAATCGCTCCACAGTTAATGGCGATGAACGGCTTGTGACTTCTCGAGCTCAAACGGTGGATCTGTCTGGCTACGACCTCTTTGCCGACCCCTGACTCGCCGTATATGTGCACGGGTGCTTGGCTGCGAGCTACCTTTTCCACTTGCTTTCGCAGTTGGCGCATCGGCTCAGTCGTTCCGAGTAATTCATCTGGGGCAGGACTTGAAGCGGTCGCGTGTAGCCGTAACGCATGATTGACCATGCCGCGCAGCTTATCGAGTGCCAAAGGTTTACTGACAAAATCGAATGCACCCAATTTAAGCGCCTCAATGGCGCTCTCGACACTGCCATGGGCGGTGATCATGGCAACAGGTATATGTGGATAGTGGTTTTGAATGTGTTCAATCAAGCTCAGACCGTTGCCGTCGGGGAGGCGCATATCGGTCAAACAAAGATCCACCGTCGACTCTTTCAAGGCGCTATGGGCCTGTGCCAAGGTCTCAGCTCGCCGGGTTTTTAGATTCATGCGGGCCAAGGTAATTTCAAGCAGCCGAAGAATGTCGGGTTCGTCATCAACCAACAGTACAGTTTGCTCTGTCATGGTATTAATTCTGCTCCATTTTCAAGCTGACTCTGAAGCTGCTCTCATTCAAGGTGGTTCTGCGATATCCCAATTCGGCGCCATTTAACTCGCATAGTTCCTTGCACAGGTATAAACCCAAGCCACTACCATTCGCAGACGTCGTAAAAAATGGCTCAAACAAACGCGGTATGAGGGCCTCGGGGACGCCTAGTCCGCCGTCAATAATATCGATGTGCAGTTGCCCGCCCAGCTCATCGGGTTCAACCGCCACTCTTACACAGGCGTGCCCGGTATCATCTCGTGAATGGCGCAATCCATTGTCAATCAAGTTCGTCATCACCCGCTCTAAGTGCTTGGGATCAAACTGGATGGTTAGCGCCGGGTCGCAGTGCTCAAATCTTAAGTCACAGGGTTGGGTACGTTGCTCGCCATAGATTGCGCGAAATTGGGTCAGCCAAGTGGCTAGGCTCAACAATGTCTGGCGCGGTGGTTCTCGACGGGATACATCCATCACATTTTGAATGATGTCGCTGACCCGTGAACTGTTGTTGACCAAGATGTCGCATAGCACCGCGTCCGCTGTATCCACTGTGGGGCTCTCGGACAACAGCTGTGCAGCGTGGCTAATAGCCGCCAGTGGATTACGGATTTCATGGGCAATACTGGCTGTGAGTTTACTGAGAGAGTTCAATTTCAGTGATTGGGCGAACTGGGTCACGGGTGTGTAGTCTTCGACAAACACGAGTTTGTCAGACGCAACGGTTGAATCGAGGGAGGCAAAATTAGCGACTAGGGCGGGGCCGTCAGGTTCAGCACGAAAAGGCTCATGACGCACCCGCCGTTCCTCTAGCCAGGCCTGGTACTGCTCCCCAAGCTCAGGGGCAATGGCGAATAGCGTGGTTAGCTGGCCGTCGTTAAGATTCAATAAGCGTCTGGCAGCGGCATTGATTGGCCGGCACTGGCCCGTTTCCCTAGCCAATAGAATGCCCGTTTCCATACGCAAAATAATTTGTTCATTGAGTTGCTGTAAGGCGGCAACCTGGTCCTCAGCGGAGCGTCGTTCTGCCTCGGCTTTAGTCAGTCGGCTCGCCATGACTTGCACAAGAAGCGATACCGCAAAGAATAGGCTGCCAAGAATACCTGCGGGTAACATCATGCCGACATCGGCGTCGCCCCGGGTGACCAACCACAAGGTATCGATCAACAGGGCAAGGACCGCAATGGCGGCTACCAGAGTGGCCAGTATGCGTGTTTGGAATAACACTGCAGCAGCGGCGACCGTAATTAGATACAGAGCCGAGAAACCACCGAGAATGCCGCCGCTAGCACTGGCAAGGAGAGTGATGGTGAGGATGTCGAGTAGTAATAGCCCAAAGTAGCCAGTCTCGGATTGTTGTAGGACTTTACCCAAGGGCCCAATCAGGAGTAACGCTGAGGTCAGCAGAATGCCGATGCCGGAAACCAGTAGCGACCGATCGAAGCCCATCATGATTTTGGCGGTTGCCGGGACAACCATGAGCATCAGTAAACCCGCGCCCAGCAGCACGCGGTAGCCGTTGTAGACGATAAATGAGCGCGCATGGGGCGTTGGCGGCGAGCTCTGATGTACTTCGCTCAGCTGTAGCGCTGAGTTGCGGTCGGATTGTGGGTTGGTGGCAGTCATAGGTCAGAGCATAGCAGGGCAAAGACTGTGGGGGTGCGGTGGCTGCCATGGGATATTCAAAGTGAGGCAAGACTGTTGGCGACCGTTACAGCGGACGCTCGGGTGGTTACACTTCGCTTCCCACTTTGATTGCGACTATCGGCGGATATGACCCTATGAAACTATGCATGGCGCAGATCAATACGTTTGTCGGCGACTGGACAGGAAACATCCAGCAGGTGCTCGACGTGTGTCGTGTTGCGGTCGCCGAAGATCCGCAGGCGGTGGTCGTCTTTCCAGAGTTGACCCTTTGTGGTTATCCCCCAGAGGACTTACTGCTGCGCCCGAGCATTGGCGCGCAGACCGACAACGCACTGACCTCGTTATGCCATGAGCTGCCTGAAGGGCTTTGGGTTATTTTGGGGTATCCGCGATTGGCACCCTCGGGTTTATTTAACGCCGCTGGGGTCATTCACGACGGTCGGTTGGTGGCCGAGTATCACAAGCAGTTCCTGCCCAATTACCAAGTGTTTGATGAGTTGCGTTATTTCAAGCCAGGCCAAGAACCCTGCGTCATCGATATCGACGGAGTGACCGTTGGACTCACGGTGTGTGAGGATATTTGGAATCCAGAGCCCGCCGCAAAGGCTGCTGCTGCGGGTGCCGAGCTATTGATTAATCTCAACGCGTCACCGTTTCATCGTGGCAAGCGACGCGAGCGTCTCGATCTTGTGGCCGAGCGTGCTCGAAGCAACGGCTTTCCGGTGGTCTATGTCAATCAAGTCGGGGCGCAAGATGAATTAGTATTTGACGGTGGTTCCTTTGTTGTTGATGCCGATGGTGTACTGAGCCAGCGTGCACCCGAATTTGAGGAGGGCTGCTACTGGGTAGCTTTCGAGAGACATGCCAAATCGGTGGCTCCCACCCCTGCCGAGCAAGCTCCTCAGCTGGATGATATTGCGTCGATATGGCAGGCCCTAGTGATGGGCGTTAAAGACTACGTCAATAAAAATGGCTTTCCTGGGGTGGTGTTGGGTTTATCGGGAGGCATTGATTCAGCCGTAACACTGGCCGTTGCGGTCGACGCCTTGGGTGCAGAACGGGTGCATGCCGTCATGATGCCATTTCGCTATACCGCGTCTATGTCCCTTGAAGATGCCGAGGCAGAGGCTGCGACATTGGGTGTTGCCTATCGAGTGATTTCAATAGAGCCCATGTTTGAAAGCTTTGCGGACGCACTTTCCGACGAATTTGCGGGTTTAGATACCGATATTACCGAGCAGAATTTACAGGCCCGCTGCCGTGGGGTTGTGCTGATGGCCATATCGAATAAGAAGAATCTGTTGGTACTGACCACGGGCAATAAAAGTGAGTTGGCGGTGGGTTATTCAACGCTTTATGGTGACATGGCTGGCGGTTTCGATGTGCTGAAAGACTGCCCAAAGGGGTTGGTGTACGCGTTAGCGCGCTATCGCAACGGTATCGCCCCTGTTATCCCCGAGCGTGTCATCACGCGCCCGCCCTCTGCTGAACTGGCGCCCGATCAAACTGATCAAGACAGCCTACCTGATTACGATGTGCTGGATGCCATTATCGAACAGTACGTTGAGCGAGACACTAGCCCAGAGGACATCATCGCAGCGGGTTTCACCCGAGAGGATGTTCATCGCGTTATTCGCTTGGTCGATTTGAATGAGTACAAACGGCGACAGTCACCGGTTGGTGTCCGTATTACACAGCGAGGTTTTGGTCGCGACCGTCGTTATCCGATTACTTGGGCTTGGCGGACACGCTAGTTATTGGGATGGGCGATAATTGAACTGGGGCGGTTCAGGTGGATCGAATAACCCCAAAGAGATTTTATTCACCCACGACTGCTCCAAGCCATCTAGATCGTAGACCGTGTCAAAGTTACCGTCTTTGTCTAGGGTCGGGTGACCAGGAAAATTCGTGCGCAGTACAGCCACGCTATCGAGGGCAAGATCATTCAGGCCGAGGAGAAAATAACCTTGTGCCATGATGGCCAGCCCATCGGCAACGGATGGAGTCTGTTGCATGTGCTCCACTACCCATCGGCCGCGATTGAGTGCCGCCATGTAAGCGCCGCGGCGAAAGTAGTAGTTGGCTACATGGATTTCATGACGGGCAATCATATTGCGCATATGCACCATGCGCTTACGTGCATCGGGGGCATAGGGACTGTCGGGGAATCGGGCCAACAGTTGCGCAAATTCAGCAAAGGCTTCTTTTATGTGGCTCACATCTCGCTTGGTATCGTCGGTTGGCACGAACGATGCGAAAAAGTCGGGTTCTAAATCGTAGGCAGCCAAGCCTTTCATGTAAAAGGCGTAATCGACGCTGGGGTGCTGAGGATGAAGTCGAATGAAACGGTCGGCTGCTTCTATAGCAGCCTCATACTCATAGGCACCAAAATGCGCATAAATGAGTTCTAATTGCGCTTGCTCAGCATAGCGTCCGAAGGGATATCGGCTTTCAAGCAGCTGTAATGTACGGATTGCTAAATCGAAATTCTCGTTTTCCAGATGTTCTTGAGCGTCAAAGTAAATTTGCTGTTCGCCAGAGTCTGCAATGGGTACGTCTTCGTTGTCGCCAAACCATGCGCAGCCCTGCACCAGCCAAACTAATAATAGTGTGACGGCTAGTCGCAGTGGACTTCGGTGTACACCGAGTAAGGGGAGGGCGTTAGAGGCCTGGGTCAAGGGTCACGACTCCATCGTGTTAGTATGGGCAATCTGTAAGTGTACCGTTCAAGAGCCTTGGCGCCCACTATTTTGCTAATCTCGTATTCATCATGGCAGTAGACATCCCACCGTGCATTAACGAGCGCGCTCAAGTGCCAATGGCCTTGCATGGGAGTCGTTTAGACCAAGCGGCGGCGTTATTGTTCCCGGCCTTTTCACGGGCCAAGTTACAACAATGGATAAAAGCTGGTGCCCTGACGGTCGATGGTGCAGTGATGAAGCCTAAGGACAAGGTAGCCGTCGATCAGTATTTGTCACTAAGTGCCGATCCACAGCCCGAAGTGTCTTGGCAGGGTCAAGTACTACCTCTAGATATCCTCTTTGAGGACGAGCACGTCATCGTGGTGAACAAGCCTGCGGGCTTAGTCGTGCATCCGGCTGCCGGCCATCACGATGGCACGCTGGTGAATGCCCTCCTTGCCCATGCGCCCGAGCTGGATTTGTTGCCCCGTGGCGGTATTGTGCATCGCCTCGATAAAGATACCTCGGGCATTATGTTTGTTGCCCGCTCCTCCGTGGCCCACAAATCGCTAGTGGCGCAGCTTGCAGCGCGCAGTGTCCGTCGAGAGTACGCGGCGGTCTGCCGTGGAGCGTTATCGGGTGGTGGAACCGTGGCAGAGCCGATAGGACGCCACCCCACGGCTCGAGTGAAAATGGCCGTTGTTGCTGGTGGTAAACCGGCGGTGACCCACTACCGCTTGAAGGAGCGTTTTGGTCACCACAGCTATCTCACTGTGAACCTCGAGACGGGTAGAACCCATCAAATTCGGGTACATATGGCGTATCGGCGTCACCCTCTTATTGGTGATCCCGTGTATGCGGGGCGACCGAAAATCCCAGGCGGAGCGTCGGGCCTGCTACAGACAACGTTGCGAACATTTCCTCGTCAGGCCCTGCATGCCCGCAGTCTTGCCTTTGAGCATCCAGCTACTGGCGCGCCCATGACGTTTACAACACCACTGCCAGAGGATTTTGAAACCCTGTTGGCGGTTTTGCGTACCGAAGATCCCGATGTTGGCTAACAACACTGTCCAAGTGGTGCACTCCTCAGCATCGGAGTTAGCCCATATAGACGGCTGTTCGGTCCTGCGCCCGGCGCGGTTTGTACCGGGCATTCTGGCTTTCACCACCTGTCGAGAGCCGGGTGTGAGTGGGGGGGCTTATGCCAGCTTTAATTTGGCCCACCATGTCGGTGATGACCCCCAGTCCGTCATCATCAATCGCCAGAAATTTGCACAGTTATGTGGCGGTTACACACCGAAGGGGTGGATCGAGCAGGTTCATGGTAATCAGGTTGTAAAAGCCGAGGACATCACTGACGGCTGTACCGCCGATGCCATGTGGAGTGATCAACCGAACAGCCCTTGCGTGGTACTCACCGCCGATTGCCTGCCTATTGTGTTGTCAGCTCGTAACAGGCCGCTAGTGGCCGCAGTGCACGCGGGTTGGCGCGGTTTGGTGGCCGATATCATCGGTGCCACCGTACGTGCACTGCCAGTAGCCCCTGAGGAATTACACGGGTGGTTGGGGCCGGCTATTGGTCCGAATGCCTTTGAGGTTGGCCCTGAGGTGCACAACACGTTTTTGAATACTTGGGGCGACGCCATAGCCTCCTGCTTCGCGCTGGGCGAAGGTGATCGCTATCTCGCCGATCTGTGGCAGTTGGCAGCTTGGCGTCTGGAGCAGCTGGGAGTCTCTGTTATCCGGGGCGGCGGTTGGTGCACTTACAACAGACCCCGACAGTTTTATTCCTACCGACGAGATGGCGCTACGGGCCGAATGGCTACCGTTGCCATGATCACCCCCTCCTAGGCCTGGCGCCGGCCATTGCCTTTTACATTACATCTGATTCCGGTATTCCCTTACTTGAAATAAGGCTTTTGAGCCGCCACTTAAGTTGTCAAGTGGAGAGCCCGGGCTTGGGCACAAGAGGATATCGATATGCGAATGGATAAACTGACGAATCAGCTGCAAAGTGCACTGGCCGACGCCCAATCTCTGGCTGTGGGTCGTGATCATCAAGTCATTGAACCAATGCACATCTGCAAGGCTTTACTCGATCAACCGGGTTCCGTGGCGCGTCCGCTCTTACAAAAAGCGGGTGCTGATATTGGTCGATTGAGTGCAGCACTCGATCAGGCCCTTGCGCAACAACCCTCGGTAACCGGATCGGCTGGCGACGTACATATCTCTCAAGATAGCAGCCGATTGTTAAACCGGGCCGACAAGTTAAGTCAGGAACGCAAGGATGCTTACTTGTCCTCGGAATTAGTCTTACTGGCCATGCTCGATAACAGTTGTCCTGTTGCCCGTTATTTGACCGAGGCTGGTGTCGATCAAGTAGGTTTACAGCGTGCTATTGACGAGGTGCGCGGTGGCGACGGCGTCACATCCCCCCAGGCGGAAGAAACACGTCAAGCCCTTGAGAAATACACCCTAGATCTCACTGCGCGAGCAGAGGCGGGCAAGCTTGACCCGGTTATTGGCAGAGATGATGAAATTCGCCGCACCATCCAAGTCTTACAGCGGCGCACCAAGAACAACCCGGTACTCATCGGTGAGCCTGGTGTTGGTAAAACCGCCATTATTGAAGGGCTCGCCCAGCGTGTAGTCAACAAAGAGGTTCCGGAAGGTCTCAAAGATAAGCGCATATTGTCCCTCGATTTAGGCGCATTATTGGCGGGTGCTAAGTTTCGCGGGGATTTTGAAGAGCGGCTTAAAGCGGTGCTGAATGAGCTCTCGAAAGAGGAAGGGCGCGTTATTCTCTTTATCGATGAACTCCACACCATGGTGGGAGCAGGTAAAGCGGAAGGCTCTATGGATGCGGGCAACATGTTGAAACCCGCTCTGGCGCGTGGTGAGTTGCATTGCGTGGGTGCCACGACACTCAATGAATATCGCCAGTATGTAGAGAAAGATGCAGCGCTTGAGCGGCGCTTCCAAAAAGTATTGGTCGATGAGCCCTCTGAAGAGGACACCATAGCCATACTGCGCGGCTTAAAAGAGCGCTACGAGGTTCATCACGGTGTCGATATTACCGACAGCGCTATTATTGCGGCAGCACGCTTAAGCCAGCGCTACATAACCGATCGTCAATTGCCCGATAAAGCCATCGATCTTGTGGACGAAGCGGCAAGCCGTATTCGTATGGAAATCGACAGCAAACCCGAATCCATGGATAGGCTTGAGCGACGATTGATTCAATTAAAAATTGAGCGCGAAGCTGTCAGCAAAGACAGCTCTGAGGGTGCGCGTAAGCAGGTGGCCTTGCTCGATCAGCAGATTGAAGTGTTAGAGCGGGAGCTGGCCGACCTTGAGGAAATTCTGACCGCCGAGAAAGCGATGGTTCAGGGCGCCGCACAAGTAAAAAGCGCTATTGAGCAGGCGAAACTCGATCTGGAAGCCGCTCGACGCGCGGGTGACCTTACCCGAATGTCTGAAATTCAGTACGGCGTATTACCCGACTTGGAGAAACGCCTTGCTGCAGAGAGTCAGAGCGAACCCAGCTCGACACAGTTGTTGCGGAATCGCGTTACCGAAGAGGAGGTGGCCGAAGTGGTATCGCGATGGACCGGTATCCCAGTGGCCAAGATGCTTGAGGGTGATCGAGAAAAACTGTTGCGTATGGAGCAGAGTTTACATGAGCGGGTCGTTGGACAAGACGAGGCGGTAGTTGCGGTTGCCAATGCGGTGCGCCGTTCGCGCGCGGGTTTATCGGACCCCAATCGACCTAACGGCTCGTTTC
>CBFHMA010000002.1:0-36648 GCA_965656775.1 Luminiphilus sp. | reverse complement strand
ACAAAGCTGCGAATGCGCTGGTGTGGGCTCTGTCTATGGGTTTCGGTGGGGCTAGCGGTCATTGGCTAAGATTAACAGTAATAGGGAGCACCAGCCCGCAATTAACATGACGCCACCAATCGGTGTTATTGCACCAAAGAGGCCTATACCGGTAAGCACCAAGGTATAAAGACTGCCAGCAAAAACAAGGCTGCCCAATAGCCACAATTTAGCAGCCCACATGACGGCTTTCGATGCAGCCAAACGCGGCTCTACCAACATGGCCAAGGCCAAGGCCAGTAGAGCCAGAGCGTGTGTAAGCTGGTAGTGGGCGGCGGTTTGCCATACATCGAGCATCGAGTTGCTGACGACGGCACGCAAACCGTGAGCACCGAAGGCGCCTGCCATGACGCCGGTAGCGCCTAACAGGGCCGCCGACAACAGTGGCCAGCGAGGCTCAACCGACACAGGGATTAATTAAGCCAAGACGGTGCGTAGTTTTTTCATCGCATTGGCTTCGAGCTGCCGAATACGCTCAGCTGAAACCCCGTGATCTGCAGCTAGCTCATGTAGGGTCGCTTTTTGCTCTGCCAACCAACGGCGAGAAACGATGTCGCGACTGCGCCCATCGAGGTCGGCCAGGGCACTGTAAAGCCGATCGCCACCCTCTTTAGCACTGTCTTCGGCCTCAACCGCAAGGGCCGGATCGGCAGAGTGGTCTTCCAGGTAATACTGGGGAGCCTGCCAAGCATCGTCATCATTGTCACTGGGCAAATCGAACGCAACATCTCGGCTGGTGAGACGACCTTCCATGCGACGGACTTCGGCCTCATCAACCCCTAAGTCCTGAGCGATAGCTCGCGTCTCATCGGGGCTCAACCAGCTTAGGGTCTTTTTGGCGCTGCGAAGATTAAAAAACAATTTGCGCTGAGCTTTAGTGGTGGCCACTTTTACGATGCGCCAGTTGCGCAAGATAAACTCGTGCATTTCGGCCTTAATCCAGTGCACAGCAAAGGATACCAAGCGCACACCCTTAGTCGGATCGAAGCGCTTTACGGCCTTCATTAGGCCCACGTTACCCTCTTGCACAAGATCGGCTTCGGCCAAGCCATAGCCCGAGTAGCTGCGCGCAATGTGCACAACAAACCGCAAGTGAGCGAGTACTAACTCTCGAGCAGATGCAACGCAACCCTCGTAAAATAATTTTTCTGCCAGCGCTTGCTCGCGCTCAGCAGATAGCATGGGAATAGTACTTACCGCCTGAACATAAGCAGCAAGATTGGCGCCCGGTGCCATTTCTAAGGTGGCACTGTGGCTGACAGCTAGCGCTGTATCGGTCGCGCGGGGCAACACGGCAGTCAGTTCTTTCACGGTGGCATCCTCCTATAAACAGAGTGCAATATTAGCACTCTTGCTTAGAGAGTGCTAAGGCGTAAAAGTTCCGCGCCCTCAACGGGGTTCAATGCGCCGTAAATGCAGCGTTACCGCTTGAGCGGCACTAATAAGTCCAATAGCGCCTCCCATTAGGGTGAGCCTAATAACACCCACAAGGCCCAGACCTTGAATAATAAAGTCACTGTCATATAAGGCCAGCAAAGACCGAGCCGGTGCGCTCACGAACAGTAGCAAGCCCAAGACCAGTACGGCTCCCAATAAGCCGCCACCGATACCAGCCCAAAGACCTGTGTACAAAAAAGGCCGTCGAGCAAACCCATCGCCACCGCCAATCAGCTTAATCACCACGATTTCATCGCGACGTGCCTCAATAGCCAAGCGAATGGTATTCGCCAAAATAAGCACAGCACCCAAAATCATGAGCGCGCCAGTGCCCACCACCAGCTGTCGAACAAGTGCGATAGTGGTGTCTAACCTAGCTATCCATCGGGTATCCAACACCACTTCGGCCACTTCTGACCGACCGCCTAGAAAATCCGCAAGCTCTTCGAGTCGATCGGTACCAAGATCAAGCGCAGGTGTAACTAACAGCGTGTGGGGTAGTGGATTGTCTTGTAGGCCCTGTAGCAGGCTATCAAGCCCCGTATCCGTGGCGAATAACACGAGGGCCTCATCTCGATGCAGCACGGATACCGTGTCAATATCGACGCGAGTAGTCAAGGTGTTGGCAAACCCTTGGGCGGCCTCAAAACTAGCATCATCGGTGAGCAGTAATGACAGGCGCGTGGGCGCCTCTACCCGCGCAGCCACGGCGGATGCATTGTCGAGTAGTACCCAAAGGGCGGCGGGTAAAGCCAGTGCAATACCAACCGCTACAAGAGTTAACAGGGTGGCAATGGGCTCCATGAGCATCTTGTGCAAACTATCAGCAGCGGCTTGTCGGTGGTGATGTATCCACGCGGCCAACTGAGGTCGCGGCCCCAACCCTAAGCCGGTTTTTTGCGCCGATAATTTGGTATTCAAGGCTGGCCACCCCCGCCCACTAGACGACCACCCTTCAAGGTGATGATGCGATGGCGCAACCGAGAGATCAGCGCTAGATCATGGCTGGCGATAACCACCGTCACACCCACTCGATTGAAGGCCTCAAACAATCCCATGATCTCGGCGGACAACTGGGGGTCAAGGTTACCGGTAGGCTCGTCGGCTAACAAAATTTTCGGCCGCGCCACGACAGCGCGCGCTATACCAACCCGCTGCTGTTCACCACCGGATAGTAACGCCGGTTGTGCATGCTCGCGGTTTAAAAGCCCTACTTTATCGAGAGCCGCACGTACCCGACGCTCGATATCACGCTGGGAAAAACCCGATATTTCAAGGGGCAAAGCCACGTTGTCATAAACACTGCGATCAAACAGCAACTGGTGATCTTGAAACACGATACCGAAATCCCGGCGATAACGGGCAATGCCGCGACGTCCCACTTTACTAATGTCCCGCCCATTCACCGTTAGAGTGCCGCTTGAAGCCCGCTCTAGCAGCATAAGCAATCGCAAAAACGTGCTTTTACCCGCACCGGAATGCCCGGTTAAAAACACCATCTCACCCGCGTCTATGGTTAATGACACATCACGCAAGGCGTCGTGCTGCTCAAAGCGCTTGCTGACGCGGTCGAATTCGATCATGTCTTAGGTCGCTCACCGTGGTCGAACAGTGCGTCAACAAAGTCATTGGCTCGGAACGGTCTTAAATCATCAATAGATTCACCGACGCCAATATAACGGATAGGTCGCTGCAGTTTTTGCGCGATGGCAAAAATGACACCACCACGGGCGGTACCGTCGAGCTTGGTGAGGGCAATACCCGTGACACCCACGGCACGATCGAACTCTTCAGCTTGGGCAACGGCGTTTTGGCCGGTTCCCGCATCAAGAACGAGCAGTGTTTCATGGGGCGCACTGGGATCGAGTTTGCGCATAACCCGCACGACTTTACTCAACTCGTCCATCAGGTGTGCTTTGTTCTGCAGCCGCCCTGCGGTATCGGCAATCAACACATCGACATGTCTTGACTGTGCCGCTTGCAACGCATCAAACAGTACCGATGCGCTGTCTGCACCGGTATGTTGTGCAACCACAGGGACACCGTTGCGCTCGCCCCAGACCTGTAACTGCTCGACCGCCGCAGCCCGGAAGGTATCACCAGCCGCCAGCAATACCTTTTTACCCTCAGCTTGGTAGCGATGGGCCAACTTACCAATGGTGGTTGTTTTGCCAGCACCGTTCACGCCAACGACTAAAATAACAAAGGGTCCTTTCACACCAAGGTCTAAGGGCTGCTCACAGGGCTTTATAATCTCGAGCAAGGCAGCGCGGGTGGCAGCCAATACCGCGTCACCATCATTGAGTTCTCGTCGAGACACTCGGGCGGTAATGTCTGCAATGATGCGTTGGGTGGCTTCAATACCAATGTCAGCCATTAACAACTGTGACTCGAGATCCTCAAGCAGGTCATCGTCGATTACCTTCTTACCCAAGAAGAGCTGACCCAAACCCGATGCTAATTGTCCACCCGTGCGGCTCAAGCCCTGTTTTAAGCGGCCGTAAAAGCTATCGCCATCGGTTGTCGGTGTGGGCGCTACAGGCGCAACCGTTTCTGCGGGTTGTTCAGTATCACCGACCGTGTCGGTACCTATTTCAATGGCAGTGGCTGTTTCAATCGCCGTGGCTGTTTCAATGGCCGCGCCAACACCCAGCCTGTGCTCTGAACCTGGACTATCCTCGGGACTAGAGCCGGTGACATCAGGGGTATCAGCGGTGACGCTGTCATGGTCGACGCCTTCAACCGGCGCCGGCTTAGGCTCGGCGGTATCAGATTTACCCCAACGCTGAAATAACTTCATTAAGATATCGCTCAATCATGGATCGACAGGCAATACTGTCGGCAACGGTATGTGAGTGATGGTACCACCGCAGGGAGACAGCAGAAATGCGCAAGGGCAGCAACAGTGACGGCCGACTGCGAATCATTGGTGGAAGTTGGCGCGGCCGTAAACTTGAATTCCCCGCCCTTGAGGGCCTACGTCCTACTACCGATCGGGTCCGGGAAACTCTATTCAATTGGCTGGCAAGCGATATCAATGGAGCCCGCTGTCTCGATGTTTTTGCTGGCAGCGGCGCACTGGGCCTTGAGGCGCTATCGAGAGGCGCCAGCCACTGTGATTTTATAGACGCAGCGCCCGAGGCGATTCGCGCCATACGCCAACATTTGAGCTTACTCAATGCCACCGACAGGGCTCGTGTGTTCATCGGTGACGCCCTGGTTTGGAGTCATAACAACGCCGGCTACGATATTATTTTCATCGACCCCCCATTCGCCTCCGGATTGGCCGAGGGCGCACTTACACGATGTATCGACCTACTCAATCCGGGCGGGTTGGTCTATTTGGAGGTCGCCAAACACCAGACCCCGTCCGTGCCCGAATCGCTGCTCATTATCAAAGACAAATGTGCCGGCGAAGTGCGCTATCGATTGTTGGAACGACCGATCACCACAGGCTAGGCGGCGTATGTTATCGGTTTGTACCTCCCGAGGCGCTCTAGTAGAGTCGCGAAATCACTTATTGACTCACTAGGATCAGCGCATGCGCACGCACACAGTGGTTTATCCCGGCACTTTTGACCCGATCACTAACGGTCATATCGATTTAATTGAGCGTGCAGCGCGTTTGTTCGATCGCGTTGTGGTAGCGGTGGCCAGCAGCCAAAAAAAAGGGCCATTATTTTCGGTCAAAGAGCGTGTGGCACTGGCCCAAACCGTCTTGGCGGACTTTGATAACGTTGAAGTAAAAGGGTTTAACGTATTGCTGACGGATTTTGTGACTGAGCAGGGCGCTAATTGTGTGCTGCGCGGGTTACGTGCGGTAGCCGATTTCGAATACGAATTCCAACTGGCCAATATGAATCGAGCTATCAAACCGGATTTTGAAAGCGTATTCCTGACACCGGCAGAACACTTGTCATTTATCTCATCGTCGTTAGTACGAGAAATCGCCTCGCTAGGGGGTGATATATCCCCGTTCGTACCTGCAGCGGTGGCCAATGCATTGTATCGGCGGTTTGATACTCAACGCTGACAAGCCTTGCAAAATACCGTGCTGCGGTTGTTTTGGCGAATCTCACTGAGCGTGCCGTTGCAATCCCTACAAGGCAGGCCACCTCGACCGTAAACCCGTAAACGCTGGGCAAAATAGCCGGGCTTGCCATCACCACCCACAAAGTCCCTAAGAGTGGTGCCTCCCTGCTCGATTGCACCGGCCAGTAATATCTGTACCTGCTCGGCAATGCACCGATAGCGTGCCAACGCAATACGACCCGCAGGACGAGTAGGGCGGACACCTGCTAAAAAAAGCGCTTCATTCGCGTAAATATTGCCGACCCCCACGACGATGCGCCCATCCATTAAAAACTGCTTAACCGATGCTGTGCGACCACGGGATCGGGCGTAGAGATAATCACCCGAAAAACCAGGCTCAAGCGGTTCAGGTCCTAAATGATCAAGTAACGGATGTTGGTCACTCGTTAACCAGTGGAAACTGCCAAAACGTCGCGGGTCGTGATAGCGAAGACAACGGCCGTCATCCAGCACAATATCGATATGGTCATGGAAACTGGGTGGCTCGGACTGGGCCACAATGCGCAGGGAACCCGACATGCCCAAGTGGATCATTAGAGTGCCGGCACCCTGAGCTCCCCCATGACAGGGGACACTATCGAGCAGCAAATATTTAGCCCGCCGCCGAGCCCGCTGAAAGCAAGCATTAACAAGACACTCGGATAGTTGAGGCGGAACAGGCCATCGCAAGCGAGAGTCGCGCACAAGGACGTCTGTAATCCGTCGACCTAGGATGTGCGGCTCAATACCACGCCGGGTTGTTTCAACTTCGGGTAACTCGGGCACGCCAGCCCCCTAAAACCTTTGCCATAGCTTAAAAAAGAAAGCCCCGGACAGTGCCGGGGCTTTGATGCAACTAGACCGATACCAGCATCGGCCGAGGGAAAGGCTGTTACTTAATCTTGCCTTCCTTGTACATAACGTGCTTTCGAGCCACCGGATCGTATTTTTTCATCTCCAACTTTTCAGGCGTGGTGCGCTTGTTTTTGTCGGTGGTGTAAAAATGGCCGGTACCAGCCGAAGAATTCATACGGATTTTTTCGCGCATGACTGAGCTCCTTAAACTTTTTCGCCGCGTGCACGCAGTTCGGAAAGAACTACATCAATGCCACGCTTGTCGATGATACGCATACCTTTAGGCGAGACACGCAGACTGACAAAGCGCTTCTCGGACTCAACCCAAAAACGGTGGTTATGTAGATTAGGCAAAAACCGGCGACGGGTGCGGTTCTTGGCGTGTGATACGTTGTTTCCGGTCACAGGGCGCTTACCTGTAACCTGACATACTCGTGACATGACAAAATCCGGGGACAAAACTAAAGGGTGCGCTTTATACCAGAGCACACCACACGCCGCAAGTGGAAGGCGCGCATAACCTAGAAAAAGCCCCCATCACCGTGGGCCGCCATAGAGTAGCTTTGACCTCCCGCCACAATCACGTGATCGAGGAGTCGGATATCCAGTAGCGCAAGGGCGTCGCGTAGACGTTGCGTAATGCGTAAATCCGCCTGGCTAGGGTCAAGTGTCCCCGACGGGTGGTTGTGCACTGCAATGACACCCGCCGCACCCACCTCAAGCGCCGCGGCCACAACCTCTCTGGGGTAAACCGCTGCACTATCAAGGGTACCCTCGAACAGATCTCGACAGGCCAGAAGTTGCTGGCGGGTATTGAGAAATAGGCACGCAAACAGCTCGCGCTGGCGACCCCGGAAATGCTGTTGTAAATAGTTGCCACAAGCCACCGAGCTGACCAAACAGGGACCATCACTTAACTGGTTAAGAGCAAACCACTCTGCCATGGCAAGGCTGGCATCGAAGCGCTGCAAGGCTGCCTTGCCCACCCCCGGCAGGGCAATATCACCGGCAAGCAGCTGTCGCTGCCACAGGGACCAGTTGCATCCACAGGCCTCAAGCTGCTGTCGAATTCGCTGGGCTTGGTCGGCGGCGTTAATACCCAAAGCTGTGCACACCACAGCGATGGCCCGCAAACAATCGACCTCGGAACCCGAAAATGAAGGGTCCGCCAACACAGTATGACTGGCCCACCGGGAGCGCCGAACCGCTAGGTCTCGACAATTTTGCCGCATTTTCACTGACTTTGAGCCCAAAACCCCATCCTATTTCTGTCCAAAACCCGTTGCAGATGCTAGTGTCTGCGCCAGTGTGCGCCTGAACCCTTTCCTATGGGACACCTTTCCAATCGACATTTCATCATCGGCCTCAGCGGTGGCATAGCCGCCTATAAAGGGGCAGAGCTGGTTCGACTGTTAAAAAAACAGGGCGCGAAGGTGCGCGTCATCATGACCCGAGGCGCACAAGAATTTATTACACCACTTACCTTGCAAGCGCTCTCAGGAGAACCAGTACACACGGAACTGCTAGATGCTTCCGCAGAGGCGGGAATGGGCCACATTGAGCTTGCGCGATGGGCCGACGCCGTGCTTATTGCCCCTGCAACCGCCGACCTTATTGCCAGACTGGCCAGCGGCCGCGCAGACGATTTGCTGACAACGGTGGCATTAGCAACTCCTGCACCACTGTTCGTCGCGCCGGCTATGAATCAGCAAATGTGGCGCAACCCAGCGACATGCCACAATATTGAGCAATTACAAGCCCTTGGGGTCACCGTATTAGGTCCAGCCCAAGGTGAACAGGCCTGTGGCGACGTGGGCGCGGGACGTCTACTTGAGCCAGAGACCTTGCTAGCGGCGTTACAACAGCGCTTCAGCAGTGGTGCGCTTGCGGGTCAACGGGTGGTCATTACCGCCGGGCCAACCCGGGAAGCCATCGATCCAGTGCGTTATTTGAGCAACCATAGCTCGGGGAAAATGGGCTTCGCCATTGCCAGGGCAGCGCATGCTGCTGGGGCAGAGACTGTCCTCATTTCCGGACCTGTCAATCTCGATACACCAGAGGGCGTTGAGCGCATTAATGTCAGCTCTGCTATCGATATGCTGGTAGCCACCGAAACAGCCTTAACAACCAAAACGGATCTATTCATCGCCTCTGCAGCTGTTGCCGATTACCGAGCAGTTAATACCGCCATGCAGAAAATGAAAAAGTCGACGGAGAGTCTACAGCTGGAGCTGGTACGCAATCCCGACATTGTGGCAACGGTTGCTGCAAGCGTTAACAGACCCAAATACGTCGTCGGTTTTGCAGCCGAAACCCAAAACCTCGCCCAATATGCCGAAGGCAAACGACGCAACAAAGGCCTTGATATGATATGTGCCAATGACGTGGCGCGCAGCGATATTGGCTTCAATAGCGATCAAAACGCCCTGTTGCTCTACGAAGCCTCTGGCGTGACGGAGCTAGCCCGCGCCAGTAAATTAGTGATTGCCGAGCAACTCATCTCCATCATCGCGAGTCGTTTACAACCACTGTATGACCACGACACAAATAATGAAGGAGTGTCGCCGTGAAAACCGCAGCCCGCACTGCCGAAAATGAGGTCAGCGTCGCTGGCAACGTGATCCAACAGCTCGTTAAGCGTGCAGCACTGATTGTCCTTATCCCTACGGCGTTGGTATTCCTATGGCTGATCTTGGTGCGCGAACCGGGACTGCGTAACAGCGCGCGCTCCCTCATGGCCAGTGCCATGACAGAAGCGCGTGCCGATGCCCTTGCCCTGTACGCCAACGGCTTGGTCGCCCGAACCGAAGCGCTAGCCAATACACTCGATAGCCAAACCGAGCAACGGCAGCTCAACCCTGCCGGGTCGGGTTTTCCCGATGCCGTCAGTGTGGCCATTATTCCACTCGATGACCTTGGCACTGCCAAGCTTATGCCGGGTGATCTTGGGCTCACCTCCCATATTGACGTCGATATTGTCCGGCGAGCTTTCATTGGAGAACGCCCGCCACCAGAGATCGTCAATCACAACCGAGGGATGAACATACTGGTCAGCAGGCCCTTCGGGCAGCCGCGCGCGGGCGTGGTTATGGTAAAGCTCGATCAGCAACGCATTACCGATTTGCTAGCGCTGTCGAGCTCGGGCCAATACCGGATGCTACAGCGCTCATCAGGACAGGAAACCCAGGCTATTCTGGGTGATCTCGCTGGCTTAGATATCGATGCATCCGCACCTGTTGCTGGCACCCGCTGGGTCGTGGAATTTGCTGCAGCACCACGCTGGGTAACTGGGTTGTTACCCGGCTGGCTAGAGCTGTCTCTTGGCGCATTAGTCATTTTCATCGGTTTGACCGCAGCCATCGCTACCCTGTGGCGTGCTCTACCAGCGGCCCTGCAAAGGGAAACCGACCGTATCTTAGACGCGGCAGAGCTCAAATCACCCCTTGCGATTCACATTCCGGAACTGCTTACGCTAGCCACAAAATTACGCCAACTTAGCTTGCTCAGTCGGCGACAACTGGTCAATCGGTCTCGCCGTGACGCCACTGCCACACCTGGGGCAGCACCGGATGAGGCAACGCCCGCCATGGCCTTAGGTGAAGTCGTGCCCACTGCCGATGTGGAGGAAGTTGCCGCAGAGCCCGTAAGCGGTCCCGATGACGGTATTCCCAATAGCATTTTCCGCGAGACCTGCATCCGTGGTCACGCGGATGATCAACTGACAGACGAATTGGTAGAAAAAATAGCACGGTCTCTTGCTGTCATGGCGAACGACCGCGGCGTAAAAACCCTGCTGGTAGGTCATGACGCTCGGCCAAGCAGCGCCCGTATACGCACAACCTTAGTGAAAACCCTACTGGCCGGTGGCATCGATATTATCGACCTTGGACGGGTCGCATCACCACTGGTGCATTTCGCCGCCTTCGAGGGCAATTGCCAATCGGGCGTCATCATTACCGGTGGTAGCGGCCCCGACCACGATAACGGCATGAAAATCTTTTTCAGCCATGTGGCCTTTACAAGTGCCGATTACCAAAATCTCTTGTTGGGCATACGCGAAGGCCTACAAGTGACAGGAAATGGCTACGCCACACGCCAAGATCCTGCCAGCGACTATATCGATCGTATCGTTATGGATGTGTCCCTGGCACTGCCGTTAAAGGTTGTCGTCGACTTCAACTTTGGGCTGGTCAACAGCCTAGCCGAAACTCTGTTAGCAGCTCTGGACTGTGAAATCATTGCTATGCATTTAACAGACCCGTCGCATCGGCCTGCTGACTGGCGACGATCACTGGCCATGGAACATCTGGGTCAGAGAGTTCAAGAAGAGGGTGCCGACCTAGGGATACTGATTAGCCCCGATGGGGATCAAGTATTCACGGTAACCAACACCGGTGAAGCGGTCGCCACAGACCAACTCATCATGCTGTTGGCTAAAGATATTCTCGAGCGCAATCCGGGTGCTGATGTGATTTATGACATCGGTAGTAGTCGTCATCTTGCACCCTACATCACGAAGCTTGGCGGGCGAGCGCTTATGGTACAGAGCGGCGATGCTTTTGTTTATCGCAAAATGCTGGAAACCAATGCGTCGCTGGGGGGTGAATTCGACGGCCATGTGTTTATCGGTGATCGTTGGTATGGTTTCAGCGACGCCCTGTACGGTTGTGCCCGCCTACTCGAACTGCTGGCTATGGCGAGCAGTAGCTATGCAGATTTAGTCGCAGACTTACCTCACTCTATCGTCACCCCAATGCTACGCCTGCCTTTAGAGGAGGGCCGCGCCACCAACTTACTGAACACCCTGAGCAATAACGGTGCAGAATTTTCTGGTGCACGGGTGACGACGCTCGACGGCTTACGCATTGACTATGCCGATGGCTGGGGCTTGGTTCGCGCGTCCGATCATGAGGCAGCACTGGAATTCCGGTTTGAAGGCAATGACGAGACGAGTCTCAACCGTGTAACAGGCGTGCTACGAAGAGCGTTAACTGAAATTGGCGTTGACGATTTGCCGTTCTAACCAAACACCTATTGGAGAGTACTACCCATGTCCCTCAGTTTAGAGGCCGCTGGCAACGTTGCTCGGGTCCTCACAGAATCGCTGCCCTACATTCAGCGATTTACCGGTTGCACATTCGTCATCAAATTTGGTGGCAACGCCATGACTGATCCGGCACTGCATGAGAGCTTTGCCCGGGACGTAGTTCTTATGAAGCTGGTGGGAATGAACCCCATTGTGGTGCACGGGGGCGGCCCCCAAATCGGCAAACTACTGGACCGACTGCATATTGAAAGCGAGTTCATAGACGGTATGCGGGTGACCGACGAAAACACCATGGACGTGGTGGAAATGGTACTAGGCGCCAGTGTTAACAAGGAAATTGTCGACAGTATTCATCGCAACGGTGGTAAAGCCGTTGGGCTTACTGGAAAAGACGGCAGGCTACTAACTGCACGCAAACTCAAAATGGACGGTGCCGGTAACAAGCACAAAGATATGGGCCAAGTAGGTGAGGTGGCCAGTATCGATACCGATGTGCTCGATATGCTAAGCCATAGCGACTACATCCCCGTCATTGCCCCAGTGGCGGGGGGAGAAGATGGCAAAACCTACAATATCAATGCGGATTTGGTCGCGGGCAAATTAGCCGAGGTGCTGCGTGCCGAGAAACTGATTCTGCTGACCAATGTTGCGGGCCTCATGGATGGCAATGGCAACATCCTCACGGGACTTAGCACACAGCAGGTCGACGATCTCATCGCCAAGGGCGTTATTTATGGCGGTATGCTGCCCAAAATCCAATGTGCATTAGATGCCGTCAAAGCCGGCGTTAACAGTGCACACATCATCGATGGCCGTGTCGCTCATGTCAGCCTGCTGGAAACCTTCACTGACGAGGGCATTGGCACTCTCATTACGAATCGAAACCTTCATCGCCCATGAGATGTTGCGCCAAGGTTACCCAATGGCCTAGCATCGTGTTCCGCGACAATAACAAGGTCCGCAATGCCTCAACAGCGCTCAGATCGTAAGTACCAGATTCTCCAAGCGTTGGCGGGCATGCTAGAACAGGGCGCGCAGGTAAAAATTACCACAGCGCGATTGGCGGAAGAGGTGGGTGTTTCAGAGGCTGCTCTCTATCGCCACTTCCCCTCGAAAACCAAAATGTTCGAGGCGCTCATTGAATTCGCGGAGGATACATTGTTCACCCGAATTAAATTGATTAGCGAAGACCAGTTGCCGGCCCTGGAACGCTGCAATCGCATTCTTTTTTTATTGCTGGGTTTTTGTGAGCGCAACCCAGGCCTGACTCGGGTCATTCATGGCGAAGCACTGGCCGGTGAGCACGAGCGCCTGCATTTGCGGGTAGTGCAATTATTCGAGCGACTGGAAACCCAGTTACGAACACTGTTACGCCAAGCCGAACTGGAAGAGCAACTGCGCCCACGACTGCTTGTGAATGATGCGGCTCAGTTGTTATTAGCCTGTGCCGAAGGCCGAATTAGCCAGTTTTTACGCAGTAAATTTAAACGGTTACCTACCGCTGGCTGGGAAGAACAATGGCAGGTGATGACGGCAGATCTGATGCGTCCGGTGCCGTCCGGTGAACCGCGCTAAGGGCTAACGGGCGGCTTTTCCATCCTGAGGCTTTTCCAGATTACGCCGTAACTCAACGACATCGAGCAACTCTTGGAAGCGCTCAATGTCCTCTTGGTAATGGGCCGTTACTGTCTCAATTTCCGTCTGGCGATCGGTGATTGCTCGCTCAGTTGCCAATATCTCGGCTTTCAAGCGTTCAATTTGTTCGAGCTCGCGGGCAGGCAATGGATTGCCGGCTCGCTCAGCCTCTGCCACGCGAGATTGAGAGTTTTCAACCCGCTGACGCAGGCTTCGGCGATTGCTTTTAAGAATAGATACCCTTATTTCAAGGTCTCTCAGTGAGCGGGCTTGCGCCGCTTCAATATCGGCCACACTGCTATAACGGCGTAGTAGTGATTCATCGCGCTCGCGCAAACGCTCGCGTTCCGCTTGCGCTTCAGCGGTTACCTTTTCGGCAACAACCACATCTAGTCGCTCCTCGTCCGTCAGTGCTCTGGGAACCACCTCAATAACAAGGCCTTCTTCATTCAGTATCTCGTAACCCTTACTGGCGTATTCCGCCGGCACTCGCCAATCAACAACGGTCACCCCTTCATCGTTACGATAACGATAAAGCTCACGGGCGTGGCTGACTGATGTAAGCGCCACTAACACGATACACAAGAGTAGGCGGGTTCGACCCTTTCTAGAGCGAGCATTGGCAGACATATCAAACACCATAACGATCCCGATACGCCAACATCGCACTCAAGTGCCCTTGATAACCCTCGGCGGTGGATATCCAATCGATAATATCGTGCATGTTGATGACGCTCTGAACCGCTAAACCCAATTCTTCTTGTACCTCTTGCACCGCCGAATGCGTGCCTTTGCCACGCTCACAGCGATCGAGTCCGATCAGCACGGCAGCAGCCTGCGCACCCTGTGCTGCAATGAGCGTCACAGATTCGCGAATGGCGGTACCCGCCGTGATAACGTCGTCGATGATAACCACGCGCCCCGATAAGGGTGCACCGACCAGAGTGCCGCCCTCACCGTGGGTTTTTGCCTCTTTGCGGTTAAAGGTGTAGGGCACATCTCGATTGAATTGGGCGGCTAACGCGACGGCGGTCGATGCAACCAATGGAATCCCCTTGTAAGCAGGACCGAACAGCGTGTCGAAACCGAGATCTGCCTCAACGATAGCGCTGGCGTAGCATCGGCCCAACGTCGCAAGGGCCGCTCCCGAGGCGAAACCACCGGCGTTGAAGAAATAGGGGCTGATACGGCCCGACTTGAGCTCAAATTCGCCAAATTTGAGGACATTGCAGCGAATAGCCAATTCAATAAAGTCGCAGCGGGTCGCTTCGCTGACAGGTATGCTCACGGTTAAGGCCACCTCACTCGGGTTTTCTAGGGTTAAAACGGTTAAAACCGCTGAGAAACTGCATTCACGCTGTAGCGCGAGCCTCAGTTTCCCTTATCATATCTAGCTTGTCAGGGAAGGACTAGCAATGAGAGTCATCAGTTTAGTGGTTGAAGGTTTAGAGCGAGCTGCAAAGCAGGGCTTGCTCGATTGGCTTATGGCGCAAGATGCCGACATCATCTGCCTGCAGGACACCCAGTGTTCCGAATATTCCCTGACCAGCGATGCGTTCTTCCCACGAGAATACAACGCCTATTTTCTCGACAATTTCGATAACCATCGCGTCAATGGGGTGGCTATTTACTGCCGCCAATTGCCAAAAGCCATTATGACGGGTTTGGGATTTGCCGATTTCGATTCTCGCGGGCTCTACATACAAGCCGATTACAGCAACTACAGTATTGGCTCGCTACTCATGCCCAGTGGCATGGGTGGCGATGGCGCTATGAATACAAAACTCAAATTCATGGACCAGCTAGGCAGCCACCTGCAAAAAGTACGTAATAAACGCCGGGAATTCATTCTTTGCGGCGGCTGGGAGCTCGTAGCCAAGCCCATTGATGCTGAAGAATCAGGCAACCGGGTCGACATACCGGGTTTTTCCGATATCGAAAGTGGGTGGCTGTCGGATTTATATAAAGATGGCTATTGCGATGCTTTTCGGGCCTTTAACAGCGACCCCGATGAATTCACCTGGTGGCCAGAAGGTGACGATGCGGGTGGGCTTCGCACCGACACCCACATCGTCTCGACTACCCTGTGCAACCGCATCGATTACGCGGCCATTTACACGGCAGACGCATTTTCAGGTCATGCCCCCGTCATCATTGACTACGACGTCGAGCTTTAGCGGTCTAACCCTCGGCTAGCGCCGCCCGTTGTGCGGCGACAATAGACTCAGCTGCACGTTGGGCAAGTTGTAGCATTGCGGTAAGTTCGTCACCGGTAAACACGGCACCCTCGGCGGTTCCCTGAACTTCTATAAGCCCACCACCTTCGGCCATCACCACGTTCATATCGCTGTCGGCACTGGAGTCCTCAGCGTAATCGAGATCGACCACTGGCTGACCGCGCCAGACACCGACCGAAATGGCCGCTACAAGATGACGCAATGGGTCAACCTTCAGGCGTTGGTGGCGCTGCATGTGGTTAAGGGCATCAACCACAGCAACACACGCGCCTGTAATGGCGGCGGTACGGGTGCCACCATCGGCCTGAATAACGTCGCAGTCCACCGTCAGGGTATTCTCACCCAGCGCTTTCAAGTCAACGGCGGCACGCAATGAGCGACCAATGAGGCGTTGAATCTCCACGGTTCGACCCGACTGCTTACCACGGGCCGCTTCTCGATCCATGCGTGTTCCTGTAGATCGTGGCAACATGCCGTATTCAGCCGTTAACCATCCCTGACCTTTACCCCTTAAAAAGGAGGGTACCCCAGGGACCAATGACGCTGTGCAAATCACACGGGTATTTCCAAATTCGACTAATACCGACCCTTCAGCATGACAGGTGAAATGACGAGTGAAGCGAAGCTCGCGCATGGCATCGGGTGCACGGCCACTGGGGCGCGGCTGGAGATCTGACATGATTCAATCCTTGCAGGTTGAGTGTGAGAAAGGGATCTACAACAGTGATTCTTGTACAGCGAGCAACTGGTAGACTGACTACCCTGTGTAGACAACCCCCTAAAGAGGCCGCCGTTTTGACCCAGAGTATGACCGGTTTCGCCAGAGGCAGTGTAACAACCCCCCAGTGCTCGGTCATTGTGGAACTGCGCTCGGTGAATAATCGTTACCTTGACCTGTATTTTCGGTGCCCCGATAACGTGAGGCAGTGGGAGCCCCAATGGCGGCAACAGATTACAAAAGCATTCAGCAGAGGAAAAATAGAGGCCACCATTCGCGTTAGCGAAAATGAAGAGCATCAACTTTCCGTCAATACAGAGGCACTCGAAGCCTTAAAAAGTGCGCTCGACAACGTGCAAGCGCAGGTTCCCGAAAGCCCGGTACCCGATCAAATGGCGCTGCTATTGGCCCCCGGCGTGCTTCAAACAGACCCAGTCAGTGAAGCAGCGTTAAAGGCAGCGTGTTGTGATGCGATGGCGGCTGCGGTAACCGAGCTAGTAGACCAGCGCCGGAGCGAGGGCGCTGCACTGCGACAGCTGGTATTGCAGCGGGTAAGTGATATGGCTAGCAGACTGGTCATATTGCGGGGGAAGCTGCCCGAGCTTCGGCAACAACAACGGCAACGCATACTCGACAAACTAACAGCGGCATCGGTGCAGACCGATCCACTTCGACTCGAAGAGGAGTTGGTTTACACAGCACAACGAGCCGATGTCGATGAGGAGATGGACCGCCTAGATACGCACCTAACAGCAATCACCACGGCTCTCGAGGGCAAGGAGCCCTGTGGACGTCGCTTGGACTTCTTGATGCAGGAACTCAATCGGGAGGCGAATACCCTTTCATCGAAATCTTCTGCCATCGACACCACAAACACCGCGGTTGAATTCAAAGTACTCATAGAGCAAATGCGCGAGCAGATTCAGAATATTGAATAGGACCCCAGAGTAGCTAGGTAACCGCTATGGTGCAGACAGAAAAAAACAGCGCAAAAGGTCATCTCCTCACGGTATCGGCACCGAGCGGTGCCGGTAAAACCTCATTGGTTCGGGCGGTCGTAGAGCTAGACGACAATCTACAGGTTTCCGTTTCCCACACCACTCGACCCATGCGACCGGGGGAGATAGACGGTAAAAATTATCACTTTACCCACCGGGCGGCTTTTGAAAAGGCGCGAGACGAGGGTGCTTTTTTCGAATGGGCCGAAGTATTTGGCAACTTATACGGCACTGCTAAGTCGCAAGTGGAACGTACCCTGGCTGAAGGCATTGACGTGATTCTTGAAATCGACTGGCAAGGAGCTCAGCAGGTTAAACGCGTTATGCCTGGGTGTTGCACCATTTTTATAGTGCCGCCTTCAGTAGCAGCTCTGGAGACGCGACTGCGGAGTCGCGGGCAAGATGATGACGCTACCATTGCCCGCCGCATGGCAGATGCAAAGCGTGAGCTGGCACATTGCATCGACGGTGATTACCTCGTCTTAAATGACGATTTCGAGACCGCCCAAAAGGATTTACAAGCCATCATCCGCAGTGAGCGGCTGCGAACCCTGCGTCAGCGCCGTTCGCTACAGCTCGTCCTCGACGATTTGCTGGGCCACTGAAGATGGACGCGATCGAATCCTAGTCCGTGCGCGTTTGTTGGCAGTGATGCCCCGATCCCTACATAGGTAGCGTTACAAGCCCTACATTACTGCCCAGAATAGCGGCGCCCATTTTCTCCTATCTGAGCTATACTTACCGACCGGCCTCGCCGAACCCATTAAAGGAGCACTACTGAATCATGGCACGCGTTACCGTAGAAGACTGCCTTGAGCACGTCGATAACCGTTTTGAACTGGTGATGCTAGCGTCTCGTCGCGCTCGGCAATTAGCCACTGGTGGTAAAGATCCCTTGGTTGAAGAGGAATCTGACAAAGCCACTGTTATCGCGTTGCGTGAAATTGCCGAAGGCATGATCACCTCCGAACTCATGGCCCGTGAAACCGAAATCGAAGCCGAAGAAGAATTTGCAGCGAGCTTCGAAACACCGCTGTATTAACCAGCGGTTAGCTGTGCAACGTGGTCGCCAATACCCTGTCAGCCCTAAGCGGCTCTCTTACTGACGTCACAGCGCGTCTTCGCTCCCAGTCGACCACAAGCGTTCGCCCCATAGCCCATACAGGCCGCGGTTCACTCGCCGGCCTTGACGGCACGCTCGCCAGCTACCTAACCCGTGAACAGGCCCAGCAGGTTAAGCGTGCTTACTATTTCGCTGAACAAGCCCACTACGGCCAAGTCCGTCGCAGCGGTGAACCCTACGTAACCCACCCCCTAGCAGTAGCCGGCATCTTGGCCGACATGCATATGGACCATCAAAGCCTGATGGCGGCTTTGCTGCATGACACCATTGAGGATACCGGAGTCACTAAAGACGATATCGGCGCCCAATTCGGTGATGCGGTAGCCGATTTAGTTGATGGTGTATCCAAACTGACCCACATTGAGTTTGACAGTGTCGAGCTCAAGCAAGCGGAAAACTTTCAAAAAATGGCGCTGGCGATGGCTCGGGATATCCGGGTTATCTTGGTCAAACTCGCAGACCGCTTGCACAACATGCGCACCTTGGGCGTGCTCAACCGCGACAAAGTTCGCCGAATTGCCATGGAAACCCTCGAAATCTACGCGCCCATTGCCATGCGTTTGGGCATGAACAGTGCGCGTATGGAATTTGAAGATTTAGGCTTCAAAGCCCTCTACCCCATGCGCGCTCGACGCATCGAAGCGGCCGTTGCCCAGGCCCGAGGCAACCGCAAAGCGCTAGTCGATCAGGTCAAAGGCCAAATTGAACAAACCCTTCAACGGGAGGGCCTGACGGCGCAAGTCATTGGGCGCGAGAAACACCTCTACAGCATCTATTCAAAGATGAAGAGCAAGGGTAAGTCCTTCTCAGAAATCATGGATATTTTTGCATTTCGCATTGTGGTGGACTCGGTGGATACCTGTTACCGCACGCTTGGTGTCATGCACAGTCTGTATAAACCCGTGCCGGGGGAATTCGCCGATTACATCGCTATTCCCAAAGCCAACGGTTATCAGTCCTTGCATACAGTGCTTAAAGGTATGCACGGCGTTCCCATCGAAATCCAGATTCGCACCCGGGAAATGGAAGACATGGCCAATAATGGCATCGCGGCTCACTGGCTGTACAAATCCGATACCGGCACCGCCAGCGCATCCCATGCCAGAGCCAGAGAATGGGTGCGGGGCTTGCTTGAAATGCAGCAACATGCCGGCAACTCTCTGGAGTTTATTGAGAGCGTCAAGATCGATTTGTTTCCTGATGAGGTGTATGTGTTTACCCCTAAAGGGGACATCATGGAGCTACCGAAAGGTGCGACAGCAATCGACGCCGCTTATGCCATTCACACCGATATTGGCAATCGTTGTGTTGCCTGTCGCATCAACGGCCGACTGGCACCCTTGTCTGATCCCTTGCAAAGTGGCCAAACCGTTGAAATTGTCACATCGCCCACGGGTCGCCCAAGCCCAGCATGGTTCAACTACGTTGTCACTGCGCGAGCAAGAACGCACATCCGGCATTTTTTGAAAGACCAACGCAGGGAAGACTCCGTCGAATTGGGTCATAACCTACTTGCCAAAGCACTGATGGGCCAAAATGTACGGCTCGAGGATATTCCAGAGACCGCACTGCAATCAGCGCTGGAACAACTCGGTCGCAAAGATATCGACGCGTTATTCATCGATGTCGCCCTCGGCAACCTACTGCCCCACATCGCCGCTAGCCACCTAGCAGGACTATCTGTGGGCCCTTTGACACAAAAAGGAAACGACGCAGTTGCCGTCAGGGGCACCGAGGGTTTTGTACTGACCTATGCCAAATGTTGTTGCCCCTTGCCGGGGGATCCCATAGGCGGCTATCTAAGCCTAGAAAAAGGTTTGGTTGTGCATCGGGAAAACTGCCGAAATTTGGCCGATATGCGCAATCAGCCCGAACGTCTTATGAATTTACGTTGGGATGACGAGGTAAATGGCAATTTTCACGTGGGGCTGCGGGTAGAAGCTGAAAATCGTCGGGGCTTAATCGCTGTTGTGGCAACCCGACTCAATGCAATTGGTATTAACATCGAACGCATCGCTACCCGTGACAAGGATATTCAATTCACTAATATCGACATCGAGTTGCAGGTACACGGTCGTATCCACTTGGCCCGTATCATGAAGCGACTGAGAACCGTCGATGGGGTGCGCCGGGTATACCGCTCGGCACGTCGCTAATGGTGCAAACCCCGGCGCCTATAACCCTCCGAGGACTTCAGCGTGACTAATCGAGCCGTCATCACAACGACCCGCGCACCCGAGGCTATCGGGCCCTACTCCCAGGCCGTAAAGGTGGGAAATACCCTTTGGATATCGGGCCAAATTCCCCTAGATCCTACAACGATGACCGTCGTGTCTGGGGGCATTGGCGCAGAAGCCGTTCAGGTATTCGAGAACTTGGCCGCTATCGCCGAAGCGGCTGGTGGCAGTTTGAACGATACCGTCAAATTGAATATCTCGCTCACTGACCTTGAGCACTTCGCCGCAGTCAACGAGATTATGACGCGATTCTTTCATGAACCGTATCCAGCACGTGCCTGTGTGCAAGTCGCCGCGCTGCCTAAGGGTGTAGGGATTGAAGTTGAAGCGGTGTTAGTTATTTAGTCGCCTGCGAATTCACCCAGCATCGCTCGGTATCCCTCACGATAACTAGGGTACTGCAACGGCAGACCTATCTCGTGTAGTAGCCGATTGTTGCAGCGACGGTTGCCACGCTGAGGTCTTGCCACCCCAGAGACTCGGGACTCAAGGCTGTTGGTGTGCAGTAAACTCTCTCCCATACCCATGTGCTCAGCCAACCAGCGCTCCACTTCCCCTATGGGAGAGGGTTCGTTATCTGAAGCGATCAAGATCGGTGGTGTGGCGCTACCTGCTGCCATCTTTGACAGTACACCTGCGGCAATATCCGCCAAGTCATCCCTGTGAATACGGTTGCTTATGCGATCGGGATCGGAACTGAAGGCACCGCCTCGAACGCGCTCAACCAGCATACCGGGTAACTCACCATAAAGTCCGGAAGCCCGCAGTATTGTGCTGTTACAGGGCGCTGAAAGGGCAATATCTTCACCTTGTTGTATGGCCACAGCGGCAGCGTCTTCAGTGGTTAAAGCTGATGTTTCGGTGACCCAGCCGCCATCGCGCTCCGCAAAAACCCGGGTCGACGACACCATCACCACACCGACATTCGATTGCAGCCAGCCAATAGTGCCTAGCACAGCCAATGGATCGCGGAATCCGCGCTGGTATCCTGCCGTGTTTCGACCCTGTGGTAGCGGGGTGAATAGAACATAATCGGGGCAAAGATACGCTAGGGAGGCAAGTGCATTGGGATCTGTGTAATCGATCCCATACCCCTGAAACTGAGATGGCAGCGCGCTCGTGGAGCGACGCAGCGCTGAGATCGACCAGCCCTGTGTATGCAACTTCAAGCCGACACGCGCGCCAATATCGCCACAACCGACGATGACTAAATGGGGTCCTGACACCGTACAGAGCTCCTATTGTTGGGTTAGTCTTATTATGCCCTGTGAACCCAAGGACTGCTTCCGATTTGACTCAGCATGCTTTGAACCAAAGCCTCGGCACACTAAAAGGAGTGGGTCCAAAACTGATCGAACGTCTCGGGGATATGGGACTGCACACCGTTGAAGATGTGCTATTTCACTTCCCGCTGCGCTACCAAGATCGCACTCGAATTACGCCCATCGCAGGCCTCCAAGATGGATTAGATGCTGTCGTCAGTGGCGAAATTCGTATGGCCAACGTGGTACCTGGTCGTCGGCGCGCACTGGTCCTCAAAATTGACGATGGCACCGGGATACTAACGGTTCGTTTTTTTCATTTTCGCCAGGCGCAGGTGCAGCAACTAAAACTCGGACGCCTCATCAATGTGTTTGGGCAAGCTCGCTGGTCGATGAATGGGGCAGACATGGTGCACCCGGAATATCGAGTAGATGACCGTAGCCAATTTATTGAGCAAGCCCTCACACCTCTGTATCCCACAGTAGAGGGTATTGGCCAAAGTATTTGGCGCAAACTTACGGATCAGGCCCTAGCCTTACTGAGTCAGTCACCGCCAGAGGACTTACTCAGCGATTTTCAGCACCCGTTCACCCTTGCAGACGCCCTTCACTACCTGCACAGGCCGCCGGCATCTGCCCCCGTAGCTCAAATACGGGAATGGCAACACCCAGCCCAACGGCGCTTGGCACTCGAGGAACTAATCGCTCATCAGCTGTCACTGCAACTGCTTCGGGCGGAGGAAAAATCCTATAAAGCGCCCCCAATTAACGAGCGAGCCTCTCGGGTAGAGCGGTTTTTAGCGACACTGCCCTTCGAGCCAACAACTGCGCAGCAGCGAGTATCCACAGAGATTGCCCAAGACATGATGGCAACCTCGCCCATGCTGCGCCTAGTGCAGGGTGATGTTGGCTCGGGTAAGACGCTGGTGGCCGCTATGGCAGCACTTCGGGCCATTGATGCAGGTTATCAAGTGGCGCTTATGGCACCCACCGAATTGCTGGCAGAGCAGCATTTGCGCAACTTCAATCAGTGGTTTGAGCCGTTATCGATAGCGATGGCTTGGCTAAGCGGCAGGGTTAAAGGTAAGGCACGGGTAGATGCACTGAGCGCCATTGACTCAGGGGCCGCGCAATTAGTGATTGGAACCCATGCACTATTCCAAGAGGGGGTGCAATTTAAAGCACTTGCGTTGGTGATCGTCGATGAACAACACCGTTTTGGGGTACACCAACGTTTGGCACTCACCCAAAAAAGTGGTGATAACGCCATGCCACATCAGTTAGTACTCACCGCTACGCCCATCCCACGTACCTTATCCATGCTGGCGTATGCTGACCTCGACTGTTCGGTCATCGATGAGTTACCCCCCGGCCGGACGCCAATCAAAACATCGCTTATCGACAGCAATCGGCGAGATCAGGTGGTTCAACGGGTGACGCAGGCCTGTCGAGAGGGGCGACAAGCCTATTGGGTCTGCACTTTGATTGAGGAGAGTGACCACCTCGATGCACAAGCAGCCCAGGTAGTCGCCGAGCAGCTGCAGTTGGCCATGCCCGAGATCAGTGTTGGCCTCATTCACGGTCGCTTGCCCAGTCCTGAAAAAGAAGCGGTGATGCATCGCTTCAAAGCCGGTGACATCGCCTTATTAGTCGCCACTACCGTCATTGAAGTAGGGGTCGATGTACCCAACGCCAGTCTTATGATTATTGAAAATCCAGAGCGCTTGGGATTAGCTCAGTTACATCAGCTGCGTGGCCGAGTCGGGCGTGGTGCCACTGCCAGTTTTTGTTTGTTGTTATACCAAGCGCCGCTTGGGCAAAACAGCCGCGCGCGCCTAAACGTCATGCGCGAGAGTAACGATGGCTTTTTCATCGCCGAAGAAGATTTGCGATTGCGTGGACCCGGGGAACTATTGGGAACCCGACAAACAGGCATGATGACCTTTCGGGTGGCTCAACTGCCCGAGCACGATGATCTTCTCGATCAGGCTTCTAGCATGGCTTCAACCATCGTTAGTGAAGGTGGTGATCGAATGTACCAGCTAGTGCAACGCTGGACCGCCGATCGACAAGCCTTTGCAAGAGTTTAACCGTCAAACACGGGCCAAATCTCGCGACGACGGGCTACAATGGGCGGCCAAATCGTAAGCACTAGGGCGCAACGTGACTTCAACCAGTGGTATTGCACCTCCGTCAAAATGGCGTGGACTTCTCGAAATTATGCGTTTCGACAAGCCCATTGGTACTTACTTGCTCGCCGCACCCACCCTTTGGGCTCTCGTCATCGCATCAGATGGTGCCCCCAACCCCAGACTTTTGTTGATATTCGTGTTGGGTGTCGTGGTCATGCGTGCGGCCGGCTGCACCGCCAATGACCTTGCGGACCGTCATTTAGATGGTCACGTTGAACGCACCCGAAGCCGACCCCTGGTGACCGGCGCTGTAACACCCGGTGAAGCGCTCGTCTTGTTGTTGCTATTGTTGCTCGGTGCACTGGCACTGGTGCTGCTCACCAACCCGCTAACCGTAAAACTAGCGCCCATCGGCGCCGCACTAGCACTGGTGTATCCGTTTATGAAACGCATCACCTACTTACCCCAGTTTGTCTTGGGGGCTGCGTTTTCCTGGTCAATCCCTATGGCCTTTGCGGCCACAACCGGCGAACTAACCCCAGGGCTTTGGTGGCTATTCGGGGCCAACCTGTTATGGACGGTGATCTACGACACGCAATATGCCATGGTGGATCGAGAAGATGACCTTCAAGTGGGGATCAAATCCACCGCCATATTATTCGGTAATCTCGATCGACGGATCATCGGTGTCATGCAGCTATGTTGCCTCGGTTGTTTTTGGGGCACTGGCTATACCTTTAACCTGGGTAACCTGTATCACCTAGCGATTGCGGTGGTGGGCTGTTTATTCGCGTGGCATCAATGGCTCATCAAAGATCGAGAGCGCCAGGCATGCTTTGACGCCTTCAACCAAAGTAAGTGGATCGGCGTCATTGTTTTGTTAGGACTAGTGGGACACTTCACCGCGAGCAACGTACTGACAGGGTAAGCCCTCTGGCCACAACAGGACTAACCCCATGCAGTTGCATGTTCACAACACCATCAATGACGTGTCTGCCAACGATTGGGACACATGGTTTGGTGGTGACTACCCTTTTCTTCGACATGACTTCCTTTACGGTTTGGAGCAGGCCGACTGCACCACCGCAGCCAGCGGCTGGCAGCCATGCCACTTGGTATTGCGTGATAACCAAGACACCGTTGCCGCTGCCCCCGGGTTTCTCAAGAGCCATTCTTATGGTGAATATGTGTTTGATTGGTCGTGGGCGGATGCATGGCAACGACAGGGACTGAGTTATTACCCAAAACTGGTGACGGCGGCACCCTTCACACCGGCGACCGGGCCGCGCATTTATACAAACCCCGCCTACCCGAACGCATTGGCGCAATTGCTGACGTCCATTAAAGCCCTGTGCCATGAACAAGGCATATCGGGATGGCACAGCTTATTCAACGAAACCACTCGTGTTGCCACGTTAAATGCAGCGGGCCTGCACCAGCGTCAAACCACGCAATTCCACTGGTTTAATCGCCAGTACACGAGCTTTGATGATTTCTTAGGAACCTTTGCTAGTCGTAAACGCAAAAACTTGAAGCGTGAGCGTGCCCGTGTCAAAGAACAGGGTTTAGAGCTTGAGACGCGGGTGGGAGATCAAATTAGCGCCGCCGACTGGGCGTTCTTCCACCACTGCTATCAAATGACGTACGCCAAACGCAGCGGCCATGGTGGCTACCTGACACGCGCTTTCTTCACCGACGTTTGCCCACAGTTAAGCGCTAACACCGTGATGGTGATTGCCTCCAAAGACCAACAGCGGTTAGCCGCTGCACTCTATTTCCGAAGTAGCGACACGTTGTTTGGTCGCTATTGGGGTTGCCTTCAAGAGTTCGACTATTTGCACTTTGAGGCCTGCTATTACCGGGGCATCGAATTTTGTATTGAGCAGGGATTAACGCGCTTTGACCCAGGTGCGCAGGGAGAGCACAAGATTCAGCGGGGCTTTGAGCCAGTATTGACTCACTCCCACCATTGGATTGCCGAGCAGGGTTTTGACAGCGCCATTGGGGCATTTTGTGAGCGAGAACGGCAACAGGTGGCTCTTTATAAGGACGAAGCGTGCAGCTTACTGCCCTTCAAACAAGGTTGATTACGCTGCTGGTGGATGATCCCGCAAAAATACCCACTCTCTGGCCGACGACTGTTCCGGGCAGTAGTAATAGCCTTCGCCGGCAAACTCTTTTAGGGAATCTGGCTCGTTTAAGCCCTCACTGCAGATGTACCGGGCCATGACACCTCTGGCCTTTTTTGCATAAAAACTGATGATTTTATGCTTGCCGTTTTTAAGGTCCTTAAACACTGGGGTGATGACCTCTGCATCGAGGGAGCGGGGCTGAACCGCTTTAAAATACTCATTTGAAGCAAGGTTCACCAAGACCGGCGTGCCAGAGTCAGCAATGCTCTGATTGAGCTCATCGGTAATGGCGCCACCCCAAAATTCATATAAATTACGACCGCGGGTATTTTGAAACTTGAGTCCCATCTCCAGTCGGTAGGGCTGCATGAGGTCTAAGGGTCTGAGCAGACCGTACAGACCCGAGAGAATTCGAAGGTGGTTTTGAGCAAAGGCCAACGCGCTGTCACTCAAGGCCTCGGCCTGAAGGCCAGTGTAGACATCGCCCTTAAAGGCCAGTACCGCTTGTTTGGCATTGCTGAAATCAAATGTCGACTGCCAATCCATGAAACGTTGATGATTAAGTTGAGCAATGGCTTCGCTAACCCCCATAAGATCGCGAATCTCTTGGGGGCTCAATCGCCGTGCATCCTCGACCAGGGTGCCCGCATGCTCAATGAACTTGGGCTGTGTGTGGGCGTCAGTCACGGGTGGCGTATCGAAATCTAGGGTTTTTGCAGGCGATAAAACAGTGAGCACAACGATCCCTCTACTAAACTTTCGGTGGGTTGCGGGGCTTGGTTTCAGTCTGAAGATGATAACCTTGCCGGCTCCGACACAAAACAGGAATAACACCTGTGTCCCTGCTACGCACAACACCATCAACCACAGACCCTCATTGGGGTCGCAATGCTGGCCAGGCCATTGACTCGTGCACCGACTGGCTCGCGTCGAAGCTAGCCTGGATACCAATAACAATGGCGATGTTAACCGTTGTTGTTGTGGCCCTTCGCTATTTACTGGGAGTGGGCTTTATTGCGGGACAAGAAGGGGTTATCTATCTCCACAGTACGCTTTTTATGTTGGGGGCGTCTTGTGCCATGCGTTTTGATGAGCATGTCCGTGTCGATATTTTTTATCGCCATTGGGGCCAAAAGGGGCGTGCCTGGGTCAATGCCCTCGGTCACATTGTATTCACTCTGCCTCTGTGCGCGCTCATTGGGGTCAGTAGCTTCGATTATGTTACTGAAGCCTGGTTTAGCCTTGAGGGCTCTGCAGAGCCCGGCGGCTTGCCGGCTGTGTTCTTACTCAAAACCTTAATTCCTGTTATGGCTTTGCTGCTAAGTTTGCAGGCCTTTGCAGAGATCATTCGCTCAATCCAGCCGTTGCTTATGCCCGTGCAACCTGCCGATCAAAAAACAGGTAAAGCTCATGGTTGAGGGAGAATTTGCACTGTTGCTGTTTGGGGTGGTATGCGCGCTGTTAGTGCTAGGTTTTCCTGTGGCGCTAACCCTTGGTGGCACAGCCTTAGCATTCGCTGCACTGGGTACCTTACTCGACGTTTTTGATGCCGGCTATCTGTCGGCGCTTCCCGCTCGTATCTTCGGCACCATGAATAACGAGACCCTCATGGCGGTACCGCTTTTCATCTTAATGGGGAACACCCTTGAGCGAGCGCGCATTGCCGAAGAGTTATTAACCAATATGGCGCGACTTTTTGGCCGTAGACCGGGCGGGCTGGGCATTGCCGTGATTGTAGTCGGCGCACTTCTGGCTGCCAGTACTGGCATTGTCGGTGCCACCGTTGTCACCATGGGTCTGTTATCGCTGCCCTCTATGTTGCGCGCCGGTTACAACCCGGCACTAGCGGCGGGCACTATCTGCGCCACCGGTACGTTGGGTCAGATTATTCCTCCCTCTATTGCCCTAGTATTATTGGGAGACATCATGTCCAGTGCCTATACCAAGGCACAACTCGATATGGGTGTTGTAAATACCAGCACCATATCCGTAGGCGATTTATTCAGTGGCGCACTGATTCCCGGGCTGTTACTCGTGCTGCTGTACATCGTCTACGTGCTCTTGGTGGGACTGTTAACCCCATCGAAGGCGCCGCCGACAATCACTGAACGCTTTAACTGGCAGCCATTCTTATTTGGGTTGATTCCGCCCCTCGCACTTATCGTTCTGGTATTAGGTGCCATTCTGGTAGGCGCCGCAACCCCCACTGAAGCGGCCGGTGTCGGAGCCATAGGCGCGCTCTTACTTGCTCGCTTAAAAGGTCAACTCAACAGACACCAGCTTCAAGATATTGGTCACTCCACACTCATGGTAACGAGCATGGTGTTTCTGATACTGATAGGTGCTGCAGTGTTTTCATTGGTGTTTCGCGGGTTTGGTGGGGAAGAGTGGGTTCAAACCTTTTTCCAATCGATGTCAGGGGGACCGGAACACGCTTTACTGCTAGTGATGGTCGTTCTGTTCCTTTTAGGGTTCATCCTTGACTTCATAGAAATTACCTTCGTTGTGGTGCCCATTGTGAGTCCCATACTGCTTGCCATGGGATTCGATCCCATTTGGCTTGGCATTATGATTGCACTTAATTTGCAAACCTCTTTCTTAACACCGCCCTTTGGTTTCGCTTTATTTTACCTTCGCGGGGTGGCACCCGAAGGGTTACGTACAGGCGCAATTTACACAGGGGTTATACCGTTTATTCTCATCCAAATAGCGGTCATGGCACTGTTGTGGACGACCCCGACATTAGCAACCTGGCTACCGAGTTATTTCGATAAATAACCGTAAGCCAACCAGCGCTAAGGATGAGACAGTAACCAGCTAGTCTCACCCCAGAATCGCCAACACTATGGAAATGGAACTATGAACGACATCGACGCCAATCCTACGCCCCAAGGGGATTTATCACTGCAAACCGTGGCAATGCCCAGTGACACAAACCCCCACGGCGACATTTTTGGTGGTTGGCTAATGTCACAAATGGACTTGGCGGGCTATGTTACTGCCTGTGATGTCGCCGGCGGACGCGTTGCAACCGTGGCAGTGGAGGGAATGTCGTTTTTAACCCCCGTGCACGTCGGTGCTGTTGTGAGTTGCTACTCCGATGTCATAGAAATCGGCCGCAGCTCGGTGCGGGTTGTGGTTGAGGTGTGGATCAACTCTCGTCACGACGGGGAACCCCTAAAAGTGACCGAAGGCACGTTTGTCTATGTTGCCATCGATAACGACAAACGTACCCGCCCCATAAAAAACCGCTAATCAGTTGTTCCGTGTTGGTGGCAACACCCGTGCTCTTGCATCGAGATACGCTTGTTCAGAAATCGCATGATAGGCGCGAACATCGTCATAAAAGGCTTGATAAGACTGCTGAATCTTTGCTGCCTTAGGATCAGAGGCCACAAGTGCGGCCATGACTTCTTGGGCTCGCTCGTAAAGTCGAGCAAACACATCATCGGGCAGACGACGCAGATCCGTACCTTGCTCCAACAAATCGCGCAATGACTCGTTGTTGCGGGCTGTAAACTCATCAAGCATGGCAGCGTTAGCCGCTCTTGCTGCGGCAGTCACAACGGCCTTTAAGTCGTCGGGCAGTGCGTTATAGGCACGGTCGTTAACGATGAACTCAAGCATAGCGCCGGGTTCGTGCCAGCCTGGATAATAGTAGTAATCAGCAACCTCATTCAGGCCCAGAGTACGATCGTTGTAGGGTCCAACCCATTCAACAGCATCAATGACACCGGTTTGCATCGATGTGTAGACCTCACCACCAGCAATACGCACGGCTGTGCCCCCAGCGGCATCAAATACCTCGCCGGCAAGACCCGGGATGCGCATCTTTAATCCTTTGAGATCATCGGCCGAACGCAGCTCTCGGTTAAACCAACCCGCCATCTGTACCCCGGTACTGCCGCCGGCAAAAGGAATCACATTGAAGGGTTGGTATAAGTCACGCCAAAGCTCAAGACCGCCCCCGTAATGAAGCCAACCGTTCATCTCTTGCGCGGTCATACCAAAAGGTATCGCAGTAAAGAATACCGCAGCAGGGATTTTGCCTTTCCAATAATAAGCGGCTCCATGGCCCGCTTGCGCCACGCCCTGACTCACAGCATCGAATACACCGAACGCAGGTACAATCTCGCCGGCACCAAATACCTTCACAGTGAGGCGCCCATTGCTCATGGCGTTTACATAATCAGCGAAATTTTCAGGAGCACTGCCAAGACCGGGCAGATTTTTGGGCCAAGTGGTCACCAACTTCCATTCAATGGTGGCCGCATCCAACGCCCCTTCACCTGCGCGTTGCTGGATACCGTAACCCTTGGAACTGCGCGTTAACTGATAGTGGTCCATCGACCAAAGCGCTATCACAACAACTAGGCTTGCGACCAAACCCAACACGACAATCGGTAGAAAACGTTGTGACAACTTATGTCTCCTTAACAGGGTTCAAGGTTGGCGTACTGTAATACCAACCATTTAGTGCCCTCAGCGAAGCTCACTTCGACACGGGCATTACTACCTCGGCCTTCGAAGTTAGTCACTATGCCCTCACCAAATATCGTGTGACGCACGCGCTGGCCCAGTTGAACGCCCGCATCATGCTGGGCTGAATTAGACACAGCGGTCATGGATGACAGCGGTCGAGTAATGGTGTTACCCAGTCGAACTTCGTTAATCAGTTCTCTGGGTATCTCGCGCACAAATCGCGAGGGGGTGTTGTATGACTCCTGCCCGTGCAAGCGACGACTCTCAGCGTAAGTCATCACTAGCTTGTCCATGGCACGGGTTATCCCTACGTAGCACAACCGTCGCTCTTCCTCGAGCCGACCGGGCTCATCAAGGGACATGCGATGGGGGAATAGGTTTTCTTCCATGCCCGCAAGAAAGACCAATGGAAACTCAAGCCCTTTTGCCGAATGCAGGGTCATCAGCTGAACACTGTCCTCGTGAGCATCGGCCTGAGCATCGCCGGCGTCGAGTGCGGCATTATCGAGAAACTGCTGAAGCGGCGATAAATCATTATCTTCGGGCACAAAAGCTTTAGCCGCCGATACCAGTTCTTCCAAGTTCTCTACCCGGGCCTGGCCTCGCTCGCCCTTTTCAGCCCGGTGATACTCAAGCAGGCCACTGCACTGAATCACATGCTCAACCAGTTCGTGCAGGGGTAAATCGAGTGTCGCCGAATCGAGTTCGTCGACCAGAGTCTGAAAGCCGCTGAGCGCACCCATCGCTCTTGGTGAAAGATGTTTCTCGTCTCGAGCACAGCCAATGGCCGCCCAGAATGCCAAACCACGATCTCGTGCCAAATTACGCAGTTGCTCGAGGGTTTTGCCGCCAATGCCGCGAGGGGGAATGTTGATCACCCGCTCAAGGGCATTGTCGTCACTGCGCGCTAGCAGAAGCTTCAGGTACGACAAAGCGTTACGAATTTCGAGTCGCTCATAGAACCGTTGTCCACCATAAATACGGTAGGGAATTTGTGCCCGAATAAGTGCCTCTTCCAAGACACGAGACTGAGCGTTTGAACGATAGAGAATGGCAATTGAAGCGCGTTCATGGCCGGCTTCAAGCCAACTACCGATACGATCCACAATAAAACGGGCTTCATCTTGCTCATTAAACCCGGCATACAAATGGATGAGGTCCCCTTGCTCACCAGCAGTCCATAAGTCTTTGCCGAGACGACCGCTATTATTGGCAATCAGTGCATTGGCAGCATTGAGAATGGTCTGAGTCGACCGGTAATTTTGCTCGAGACGAATAACCGAGGTTTCTGGGAAGTCTTGACTAAATCGCTGAATATTCTCGATTTTTGCGCCACGCCAACCATAAATAGACTGATCGTCATCGCCTACAGCAACCACCGGAATGTGCTGTCCAGCCAGAACCCTCAACCACGCGTACTGAATAGTGTTGGTGTCTTGAAACTCATCGACCAGTAAGGTGCGGAAACGGCCCTGATAATGACTCAGGGTTTCAGGAGAGTGCAACCAGAGCTCGTGGGCGCGCAATAGCAACTCTGCAAAATCGACGAGGCCGCCGCGTTCGCAGGCTTCTTCGTAAGCACCGTATACACGATGCAGGGTCTTGGCATATAGATCGCCAAAGGGCGGCTCAATGTGGCGTGCTCGTAGCCCCTCATCTTTTTGCGCGTTGATATACCATTGCGCTTGTTTCGGTGGCCACCGAGAATCATCCAAATCAAGGTCACGACACACCCGCTTTACCAGCCGCAATTGATCGTCACTGTCCATGATCTGAAAATGTTGCGGTAGTCGTGCTTCGCGCCAATGGGCTTTTAACAGCCGATGTGCCAGTCCGTGGAAGGTGCCAATCCACATACCATGGGTGGGTATCTGCAGCATTTCCTCGATACGACCGCGCATTTCCCTGGCAGCTTTGTTGGTGAAAGTCACCGCAAGCAGTGCGTGAGGAGAGTATTGCTCGGCACGGATTAACCAGGCCATGCGATGCACAAGCACCCGCGTTTTTCCGGAGCCAGCACCTGCTAGCACCAACAAATTGCCGGTGTCGGCAGCCACGGCTTCGCGTTGAGCGTCATTAAGGCAGCTTAAAATATCGGATACATCCATGGACTGCAGTTTACCCTAAAAGGGGCAACGTACCCTTGGGATGATTTTCAGTGGGACAGATACACTTAAATTGATGTATTTCACATTTATTTATCAAGGTTTCTGCTAGGATTTTATTAATCATTTGGGGATCTACGGGCCATGGACGAGCACAACAAAGACGACGAAAAGCGCCGCATCATGACACCACCTCCAGAGTGGGGTGGCGACAACGAGTCTCCTGAAACCGACTGGCTTGGAGATACGCCACCAGAGGCGACGACTAACCCCGACGATAACCCACCATCGGCCCTTGACAACGAACTAGACTGGCTGGGCGGGCATGACGCCGAAACCTCACCGCAAGGGACTGCAGATGGCCCTAAATCTTCGGGGAAAGCAGTATTCACACTGCCCGATGATGATGCACATGACAGTGGCTGGCTGGGTAATCCCGAGGACATCTCGTCGGACACAACGGGTGCTAACCAAAGTAACGAGGAAAGTACTAGCATCTCGGAGCCACCTGAAGCGCCTTGGGACGGGGATGATGCCGGTGGCCAAGCGGAAATAGTAGGCAATACACAAGATACCGACAATCAGTCACTACCGGCAATCGACACAACAACCCCAACCGCTGAGCTGTCGGCAGAAGAGCAAGCCGATGAAGCTATTCGAGTTCGACGGGTGGCGTCTAAAGGCCGTGAAGTGGATCCACAAGCAGTAGCCGCGGAATCCCTGTTAACAGACCATCAAGCTGTGGAATCCCAAAACCGGCGCTTACCCGTGTGGCCCTTCGTCACGGTTACCGCTGCGGCCATCTTGCTGATTGTCGGCGGTTGGGGGGCAGTACAAGAACGCAATGAATTACAACAAGAAATCGCGCAGTTAAACGGACAGCTTGGTCAAAAGCGTAGTGACGGCGATTTAAGTAGTGCACAGGAAGCCTCGCTACTGGCAGAGAACGAATCGATGAAGGCGCAACTCGCCACCCTTCGAGATGAATATGCTCAACTGGCGAATGAAATCAGTTCATTACAAGATCGTCTAATGGCGGACGTGGACGCCGGCGAAAGCCAAGCAAAGGTAGCGGCCACCGTAGAAACCCCGGTAGCTCCAGCCCCTACAACGGTGATGGCACCAGCGCCTGTAGCTACTAGCGAGGCAGCTGATGAGCCGACTAAAGACAACATAGGTCTCAGCGAGGACAGGGAACAAGACGCCGTGACGTTAGCGGGGACAACCTGGTTTGTGAATGTGGCTTCACACTCCAACCGTGAGCTGGCAGCGACCTGGCGGGACCGAATTGCCGAGCGCTACGACGGCGTTCGCATTCAAGAAGCCGATGTAAATGGCCGCAGCCTGTTCCGGGTGCGCGTTCTGGGCTTCAACAGTAAAGCAGCTGCTGAAAGTGCCCGCACGCAACTTGAGCAAACTTTTGGTATTGGGCCTTTGTGGGTTGGTTCGATGACCGAAACCACGAACGACGTGACGGATGCAGAAACGGCAGCACCAACAGCCCGCGTCCGCGACGCAAGTCCAAAGAAAACCGACATCAAGCCTACACTAGCCTCAACGCCAACGCCTACTAGCAGAGTCGAAACCCTGCAGGTAAGCGATGACACAACGTCTCCATCGGCAACACAACAACCCCTAGAGCTCCGCCCGATAAACAGTGACGGTGGATGGTTTATTTACGTCGACACCTTTTCACAACCCGCCGCTGCCGATGAGCGAGCCAAGCAAATCACAGACGCTGGCTACGATGCCAAGGTGGCGGTGGAATATAGAGCAGGGGAAATGTTTTACCGGGTGCAGGTGGTTGGTATTAAGAGCCGTATGCAGGGTGAATCCGTGGTCGCAGAATTAGCATCGCTGGATGACATGCCTAACCTTCAGCTGCGACAATATTGAATAACGTTAACCCTTCATAATGAGAGGATTCCATGTTCAACAAAATGTTTCTGACCACCGCCGCCTTGCTGGCCTTTACCAACTCTCTTATCGCTAGCGATTGTGAGCAACCCGGCCTACCGGAGGTACCCAACGGTGCAGAGGCCTCCCTCGACACTATGATAAGTGGCCAAAAGGCAGTGAAAGCATTTCAAGCGGATGCCCAAGCCTATCGCGGCTGCCTTGAGGCTTTACTTGAAGATATTAAGTCAACCGCGGAAGAGGGTGACAAGGATGCAGCCGCTGCATTTAAAACAGCCACTGATGACTACAACGCCTCGGTAGCAGCGGAAGAAAAGCTGGCGACTGATTTCAATAGTGCCATTCAAGCTTACAAGGCAGCCAACCCTAACTAGGGCTGCGCACACAACCAACAGGCGGTTTCGGATTACTCTTTAGAGTAATCCTGCGCTAAAACGCCTTCCGCCTTTAATGTGTCTATCAATTTTTCGATACGAACTAGGGCGACCACGCCCACCATTCCAAACACAAAGCCCAACACACCAAGCGCTTCCATTTTCAGACCTCCTGTGGCCGCCGTCTGTCACTCCACCGTGACAGATTTAGCAAGGTTCCTTGGTTTGTCGACATCGGTGCCTTTGGCAACAGCCACGTAATACGACAGTATTTGTAAGGCTACTGTATAAGCTACCGGTCCGGCTAACTCTCCGCAATGGGGCATCGCGAGCACATGAATACCATCGCCATCCGAGAAACCTGCCGCTTTATCAGCAAATACAAATAATTCCCCACCCCGCGCGCGCACCTCTTCCAAGTTAGAGCGAAGTTTGTCGAGCAGCTCGTCGTTCGGTGCCACCGCCACAACGGGCATGTCCGCGTCGACCAACGCCAGTGGTCCATGTTTGAGCTCGCCTGCGGGGTAGGCTTCCGCGTGTATGTAGGAGATTTCTTTCAATTTCAATGCGCCCTCCATCGCAATGGGATGGTAGATACCACGACCCAAAAACAATGAATGGTGCTTTTGAATGAACCCCGTAGCTAGCTGACTAATCGCTTTTTCTTGTGCAAGTACCGCCGCCACCGCCACCGGCAACTCACGCAAAGCAGCCGTAATGGCGTCGCTAGCGACCGTGGTGTCTTCACCGGCTTGGGCAAGACACCCCGTCAGCATCATGAGTGCTGCAAGCTGGGTGGTAAATGCCTTCGTGGAAGCCACACCAATTTCGGCCCCAGCACGGGTAAGGAAGACCAAATCGCTGGCGCGCACAATGGCGCTGTGGTCGACATTACAGATTGCCAGCCGCGCAACGACAGCGCTGTCATTGGCATGGTTCAGTGCAGCGAGGGTATCGGCTGTCTCGCCCGACTGGGAAATACAAACGACCAAAGTACCGGGAAGACGGACAGAGTCTCGGTAACGAAATTCGGATGCAACTTCGACCTGACACGGTTTTTTGGCAATGGCTTCAATCCAGTGCCGAGCCACCAAACCCGCGTGATAACTAGTGCCACAAGCAAGAATGAGTACCGCTTGGGTTCGTGCAAACACATCGGCAGCACCGGCGCCAAAAAGACCAGGGTCAAGCTGAGCAGGTCCAATGGTGTCGCGCAAGCGATCGGGTTGCTCGTGGATTTCCTTGAGCATGTAGTGCTCGTAATCGCCAAGCCCGGTTGCGTCTTCATGGGCCTCCAAACGCGCCTGGGGGCGATCGACCGTATTGCCCGCCCCATCATACAGAGTGTACTGGCCGGCGCTGGCAAACCCCACATCGCCATCCTCTAAATACACAAAGGTGTCTGTCACTGAGCGCAGTGCCAGTGTATCGGAGCCAACAAAGGTCTCTCCGATACCCACACCTATGACAAGTGGGCTGCCTTTTCGCGCAAACACCAGTTCACTAGGGTGGTCTTTGTGGATAACCGCTAGGGCATAGGCGCCCTCAAGCAGTGGCAACACTTGTCGCACGGTATCGATTAGGGGTGTCCCTGGCGTCAGGGCGCGATCGATGAGGTGCACAATCACTTCGGTATCGGTCGCTGAGGTGAAGACAATACCCTGCTGCTGTAGCTCATCCCGAAGTTGTTGGTGATTCTCAATGATACCGTTGTGCACGAGGGCCAGATGACCACCGGCAACATGGGGGTGCGCGTTAACCGCGCTAGGCTCACCGTGAGTAGCCCATCGGGTGTGGGCAATACCGATGCAGCCTTGCATCGGGTCGAGCCGTTGGGCGTTCTCCAA
>CBFHMA010000001.1:0-41646 GCA_965656775.1 Luminiphilus sp. | reverse complement strand
CGACGGGGGTGGGTGCATGAAGGCGTGGTTTCAAAATTTAAGTCAGCGCGAGCAAATCTATGTGTTGCTGATGGGGGCCGCAGTGGCTCTGTGGTTGGTTTATCAGCTTTTGCTGGCGCCCGCTGCTGCTCAGCGTCAACAAATGGCCATGAATAATGAAGCGGCGGTCGCTCTGTTGGCTCGGGTCGACGCTAAAGTCACGCAGCTGGTGGGTTTACGTGCTGGCGGAAGTGCCGGTGATGACAACAACCTCACTGCGGCTATTAGTCGCTCAAGTGAGTTAGCCGGTCTGCCTGTTCGCCGTTTGCAGCCCAACAGCCGCGGCGAGGTACAAGTGCGTTTCGAGAGCGTTGAATACGATGCGTTGGTACGTTGGTTGTATCGCATAGAGGTCGTTGATGGGCTGGTCGTGGTCGATGCTTCTATTAGTCAAGCGGGGCGTAGCGGTGGTGTGAACGCAACCCTGCGTTTGGCGAAGTCGAGCTGATCGTTATGTCGCGAGTGCGTATTTTCGCCGGGATCGGTGTGCTGCTGTTGGCTTTGCTCATCCAGCAATTTCCCAGCCGTGTCGTTGCGTCGTTACTCCCCCAAAACGTTAAGTTAGAGGGCGTCGCTGGCACCCTCTGGCAGGGTACAGCGGCCCGTGCAGCAGTAATCGTTGATGGTAAGCGTTTTGTACTGGGACGACTCAGCTGGCGTCTCGAGCCCTTGTCTGTGTTGACACTGAGTCCTGCTGCCCATGTCAGCAGTGTTTGGGGTAGTCAGCGCTTCGACGGTCGTGTGTCACTTGGGCTCGGTGGTACGGCATCACTAGAGGACGTCAGTCTGCAGCTGGACGTGCGTTTTTTACGTAACCTCTTGCCCTTGTATGTAGGTGGTCAGATACAAGTGACTGTCCCCGAAGCCCTGATTGATAATCGCCAGCTGAGCGCTATAGAGGCTCGCATCGTGTGGCAAGATGGTGTGTGGGCTGCCCGACAGGGCGACGTTGCCCTCGGCAATTATGCGCTTGATGTTTCAGGTAGTGATGGCGCTGTGACAGGCTCGGTTATCACTTTGTCCGGGCCGCTTGTTGTGGCCGGGGACTTGGCACTTGAGGGGCGTGATTGGCAGGTTGATTTCGAGATCAGTGGCCCCGCGGTAGCTAATGAGGGGCTCCGCCCGTCGCTCATGTTATTTGGTGTACCCAACGACAAGGGCTTTGATGTTGTCCTCGATGGCCAGTTGTAGGTTAGACCTGAATCTGTCATAAAAACTTAATAATCATCTCGCATTGGTCGTCGCTATTTACAGGAAGGCCCGTGACGAGTAACCGACTACCGAGTCGATAGCCAAAAAAAGAGGGATTTATCCATGACGGGAGCCGCGTCGAGTAGCGCCCATTGGTCGAGTCGTTTTGCGTTTGTGATGGCATCGGTGGGGTTTGCCGTCGGGCTGGGTAACATCTGGCGATTTCCCTATGTAACCGGTGAGAATGGCGGTTCTGCCTTTGTATTGGTCTACCTAGCGTGTGCCGTTGGCATCGGTGTGCCCTGTCTCATCGCTGAGTTGTTAGTGGGCCGGCGCGGACAACATAGTCCTCCGGAATCGATGGCCCGTGTTGCTGAGGAATCGGGGCGCAGTCGTCATTGGAGTTGGGTGGGTGGCATGGGCGTACTCACCGCTTTCACCATTGCAATTACCTATTCGGTGGTCGTCGGATGGGTGCTTTGGTACCTCAGTAAGGCTTTGTTCACCGGGTTCGCTGGGGTTACCGCCGAGAGTGCCACACAAACCTTCGAGCACATTCTGGCCGATGGCTCCGGGATGTTGTTCTGGACGCTTGTGGGGAATGTGGTGGTCGGGGCTATCATCTTTGCCGGTGTGAAAGAGGGCATCGAACGGGCAGTCAGCATCCTCATGCCTCTGATGTTTGCGCTACTGATTGGTCTGGGTATTTACAACGTATTTACGGGGGGCTTTATGGCCACCCTAGAGTGGTTATTTACGCCAGATTTTTCCAAAGTAGGCCCCGATACCCTGTTGGCCGCTGTTGGCCAAGCGTTCTTCTCTATTGGGGTAGGTATGGGCGGCATGATGACCTATGGTGCTTATTTACCGAGACACTTCTCCATCACCCAAGGTGCGCTAATCGTCGTTATTGCCGATACCTTGGTAGCGTTACTAGCGGGCTTTGTGGTGTTCCCGGCGGTCTTCCATCATGGGCTCGATATCGCTAGCGGTGCTGGCCTCATTTTCCAGACATTACCGGTGGCGTTTGCGCAAATGCCGGGTGGCCACGTGTTTGCGGTACTGTTTTTTCTCATGCTGTCTGTGGCGGGTATTACCTCCATGGTGGGCTTGCTCGAGTCAGTCACCGCATGGATTGACGAACGCTTTGGCATTAACCGGCATGTTGGCGCCGCAGCGGTGGTACTGACGGTAACCGTATGCGCTATTGCCAGTGTGCTGTCTTATAACGTCATCGCCGACGTACGAGTGGCAGGCATGAATTTTAATGATATTGCCGACGCTTTACCTACCAAGATACTCCTGCCGGCGGGTGGATTATTTATTGCTTTATTCGTCGGTTGGTTTATGTCGCGCGCCCACAGTGCCGATGAGCTTGCGCTCAGTGAAACGAGCTACGGCTTGTGGCGATGGTTGCTGCGCTTTGTGGCGGTGCCTGCCATCGCTCTTATCTTGATCACTGGGTTGGTTTAAATAATGGTATTACTCGCAACTGTCACCGATTGGCTTTGGTCCTACGTGTTGATCGCGGCCTTACTCGCGGTCGGCCTTCGATTTACGGTGGGCTCCCGATTTGTCCAGTTGCGACTCTTTGGCGCTATGTTCAAAGGTCTTTGGCACAGCCATTTATCGGGTACTAGCCGCGGAATCAGTGGTTTCCAGGCGCTGGTAGTGAGCGTTGCGGGTCGTGTCGGTGGTGGCAATATCGCCGGTGTGGCAGTCGCCATGACCCTGGGTGGCCCGGGAGCCCTGTTTTGGATGTGGCTTATTGCTCTCTTGGGTATGGCTACCAGTTTGTTTGAGTGTGCGCTGGCTCAGCTGTTCAAGCGCAAGCATGACGATGATGATTTTCGCGGTGGACCGGCCTATTACATGCGGCACGGTCTGGGTTGGCGAGTATTGCCCGTGGTGTACTCGTGTCTGCTGTTGTTAACCACCGGGCTCGGTTTCAATGCTGTGCAATCTTATGCAGTCACCGCGTCTATCGAGAGCGCCTTTGGTGTTCCCGCTTGGCAGTCAGGGATAGCCCTAACAGCCATGATGGCAGTCATATTATTTGGTGGTATTCGTCGCATAGCGCTGTTCTCAGAGATCATCGTTCCCATTATGGTGTTGGGTTATTTTCTGCTGGCCCTTGTGGTTCTAGTGCTCAATGCCACTGAAATCCCCGCCGCATTGGGCCTAGTGCTCAGATCGGCATTCGGGTTGGAGCAAGTGGTCGGTGGGGGCATCGCGGCGGTCATTATGCAAGGTGCTCGCCGAGGTTTGTTTTCCAATGAGGCAGGTTTGGGAACAGCGCCTAATGTGGCGGCTGCCGCCGATGTTGAGCATCCTATCTCTCAGGGGCTTATTCAGGCTCTCAGCGTCTTTATCGACACCATTGTGCTTTGTACATGTACCGCCTTAATTATTCTGTTGTCGCCAATCTATGATCCCGGTGCTAATGCTGTAGAAGGTGTGGCACTCACACAAATTGCCCTGGCTTCTCATATTGGCCCTATTGGTGAGCAACTGGTCAGTATTGCATTGGTGATGTTTGCGGTGAGCTCAATTGCCTACAACTGCTACCTCGGAGAAAACAGTATTGCCTACTTCGATGTCTCTCCCAAGCTGACCATCGGGGCATTCAGACTGTTTATTTTGGCCTTGATAGGCTGGGCATCGCTGCAGGACCTTGGCACTGTATTTGGGTTTTCTGATTTCACCATGGGCTTGCTAGCCGTTGTGAATTTGCTGGCGCTCTGGGCCCTGTATCCTATCGCGCTAAAACTGCTGGGGGACTATGAGCGGCCTACTCAGCAGTCGGTGCCTGTCTTTCATCGGTCGGCGCTTCCCGCCCTCGATTTGGATGCTAAAAGCTGGGATTAACAGGAATAAATTGAATAATCACCATGGTGGCAATACCAAGGCTTAGTAGCAGAATCTGCCAGGGGCGCATCAGCGACTTTCCGACAAGGTAATATCAAATTCAAGCACCCGGTCAGCCCGACGTGTGCGCAAGCGAACCGTGTCGCCAATATTGTGTTTTTCGAGGGCCGCAAGATAGTCATCACTGCTGCGTATAGGCTCATCATCGATGTGGGTGATGATATCGCCTAGGCGTAGTTCTCCCCTGGGGCCCGCTTGAGCTCCCACAAGGCCTGCCTCGCTGGCGGGCAAACCCCGTAAAACGCGCACAATGGCGACACCATCAACACCATAGCGTTGTGTCCATCGATCACTGGCAAGTTCCACACCTAAAATGGGTCGCAACATTTTGCCGTAGGCAATAAGCTGAGGTACAACCTCGCTCACCATATTGACGGGGATGGCAAACCCAATGCCCGCACTGCCGCCGCTGGGCGAGTAGATGGCAGTGTTAACACCCACCAGTTGCCCCAAGGAATTCAAGAGTGGTCCCCCTGAATTACCCGGATTAATGGCTGCATCAGTCTGAATAACGCCTCTGATACGTCGATTGCTGGGTGACTGAATTTCTCGATCTAAAGCACTCACAACCCCCACGGTTAAGGTGGTATCCAGACCAAAAGGATTGCCGATAGCCAATACTTTACGACCCACCGACAGTTCAGATGAATCACCAAGTGGCAGTACCGTAAGGTCATCGGGTGGGTCTATGAGCCGCAGAACGGCGAGATCACGCTCGGGTGCCACCCCCACTACCTCGGCTTTATAGTCGCCTTTATCGCCTATGGTGACTTCCAGTCGATCGGCACCTGCGACGACATGGAAGTTGGTGACAACCAGGCCATCTTTGCTCCATAAAAAGCCGGAGCCGGCACCGCGAGGTACTTCGGTGACGTTAAAAGTGAACCGATTACGGCGCAATTCGCTGCTGGTAACAAAGACCACTGCGGGGGAGGCTTTGGCAAAGATCTCTGTGCTGTTAGCCTCATCGTTGGTGGCAAAGCTTAGGTATTCAAGGGCACTTATCGGCTCATTGGCATGCTCGACGGTGTCATCTGCGCAGGCCGTGCTCGCTACAAAGGCTACGAGGGCAAGTAAGCGTTTAGATAGTGCCATGGGTGACCACCTGAGCCCATCGTTATTCACGATTGCAAAGCCTTGATTCGGTCATCGAGTGGCGGGTGAGAGCGGAATAAATTCATCAAGCCGGATTGACCAGATCGAATGCCAAATGCGGTGAGTTCACCAGGTAAATCTCCTGAGGCTACCTGCTCAGCCTTAAGCCGCTGTAGTGCGGCAACCATATCGCCACGGGTCGTCAATCGTGCACCGGCAGCGTCAGCCCGGTACTCGCGGTACCTTGAAAAGGCCATCACAATGGCACTGGCCAGAAAGCCCAATACGATTTCAGCGACAATGGTCACTGCGTAATAGCCCAGCCCATAACCTCGCTCGGTCTTGAACACGACCCGGTCAACCGTATGCCCAATAATCCGCGCAAAAAACATAACAAACGTGTTAACCACACCCTGTAGCAGCGACAGGGTTACCATGTCGCCGTTAGCAACGTGGCCTATTTCATGGGCGAGCACCGCACGAACTTCATGGGGCTGAAAGCGCCGTAGCAGTCCTGCACTGACAGCCACCAATGCGTCATTTCGGTTCCAGCCGGTTGCGAATGCGTTAGCCGAGTCGGAGGGGAATATGCCAACTTCTGGCATTTTGATGCCCGCTTCGCGGCTAATGCTTTCGACGGTTTCAAGCAGCCATCGTTCTTCACGATTTCGGGGCTGGTCAATCAGTAGGGTACCGGTACTGCGCTTTGCCATCCATTTCGATAGCAGCAATGAAATCAACGACCCGCCAAAGCCAAACAGCCCGCAAAACACCAGCAGGGCTTGCAAGTTGAGGTCAACACCGTTGGCCATTAAGACACCTTGAAAACCCAGGAGCTGGAACACGATGCTGACCAGAATCATGACCGCTAGGTTGGTGGCTAAAAAAAGCAGAATGCGCATATCCCTTGCTCCTCAAATATCCAAGTGGACTCCTAGCTTCTTAATAGGTGTCTTTCGTAGTTTTTCAAGAGGCCTCGGACTGCAATGATAGCTGTGGGTCCTCAGGGTCGGGTACGGGTACCAAGGACACAGTCAGTTTTGGCAGCTTGCCCTCGATTAATGTGATGACTTTTATGTCACAGCGAAGTTCTATGTCTTTTGAGCTCAGTTCGAACACCGTATTCACTGCTTCATCGCGATAGCTGTAATGAGCGACCTTTGAAAGGTCGCGGCCATCAACCCAGCGCTTACCTCGGCCCCAGTAATGGCCGTTTTGATTGCAGATGATATGCGTGTCCGTCATGTGTCCCTCAAGTGTGATGAGTTCTTGCAGGCAACATTAACCGGTGGCCAAAGCTGCCAGATGGTCTAACGCCGCACTAGCCTAATAAGACGTCTTTGGCCTGATTAAGTTTTGCTGCTAGGTAATCGTTGCCGCCACGATCCGGATGTAGTTTCTGCATCAGGCTTCGGTGAGCAGTAATAATATCGTGGTCGGTGGCATCTTCCCCTAAGCCCAAAACCGCAAGCGCTTCTGCGCGGTTCATAGAGCCGTTATCGTTGGCGTGGGTATCGTTACGGGTGTTGTTATTGAAACCCTCTGGAAAACGCTGCTCTAAATAGCTGGTTAAAAGCTGCACTGAATCGTTGTCATGCTGCTGACAGTAATCCAACAGCTGCTGCAGTTGGGTTTCCGTCATGTCGGACAACAGCCAGTCTTGGAAGGGTCCCTCTGTCACCTGACCGTTCAATTCTCCAGAGGCATGGTCGAGTGTCATGGCGAGCAAAGCGGTCTTTACTTCAGAGTACTGGCCACTGGGTTTATGGCTCTGACGTTTCTGCCACAGGTTATGCAGGGTGGGGACTGCGCGGATCAGCACCGGCAGCAGTTGCCGAATCATGACTAAAAGACCTGTAAGCGCAGCGCCCAGCCAGTGCATTTTCCCAAGAAAGGTGAGCAACACTGCGCTACCCACAACGGCACCGAACAGCAACTGCCAATAGGCTGCTCGTCGCTTTTGGGGGGGCATGGCTTGGATACGGCGCACTAAGATAGTGATCGCAAGCAGTGCTACAACAATGACGATTAAACGAGGCACAGTACTCCCGTGATTGAGTCGTTTGAGTAACGTTGTTATCGGCGGCTGCTAGGTAGCTGCCCGAGTAATAGTTTATCACCCTCACCGTTGGCGCTGGTGAGTGCTAGATGTCCACCTGTCGCATAGCGCACCACAGCGCCTAGTAGTTCCCGCAGCAGTTTGCCACTGCTATCGTCTAACCGAGCATAAGCACCACCACTGAGTCGTGCCATATTTTCGAAAATCTGCGCTGCGTGGCTATCTTGCCCTTCTTGAAAAAGAAAGAGAGGTTGTTTTTTTAGCCCACATTGGCCGGCCAAATCCGTAAGACGGGTGCCCGTCTCCTCTACAGCGTCGCCTACAAACACTAGGGCGCGTATAGGGGTCGTTGCTGTACTTTCCTGAAGATAGTGGCGAAGCAGGCGTTCTATTTGGGTAGCACCACCTGCGCAGGTCACTGCTTCCAGGTGATCGAGCAATAACGGTGCATGGGTGATCCAAGGACTCGCCTGAAACTCAGAAAGGCCCCGGTAATAACAGAGCTGCACGGCTAACCCGTTGGCATCGGTTGCTGCGGCGTAGAGCTCGGCGTGGGCCCGCCGCGCCTGTTGCCAGGTTGGTTCGCGGCTAGCGGTAGCGTCGAGGGCGAAACAAAGCCGGGTCTGTCGACTGGTAACCGCTCGTATTGCTCGGGCTTTGCGTGTGAAAGCTGCAATATCGGTTTGTTGGTTTAAAGAGGGTGACTTGTTGATAGCTCATATTTCCCAGACTTAATGGGGTGAAATAAGACCCCGATCTACCAGTTCCGTCAAGTAGTGTCCGCGGCGCGCTAACTCATTGACCGCGACACTCACCGGCATTTCGCGGGTTTCGGTCAAGTGCCCCTGAGTATCATCGGCTGCGAGTGCGCCTGTACTGGCTACTTCGAGAAGTTTTCGGCTCGAGAACGCAGCTGGATCAAATTGAATTGTGGTTTTTTCCCGGGTCATATCGTGTCCCCCTGTTTCTGATGCCATCTTAGAGGCGTAATGTGACATCTTATCGACAGGGGCTAATCATGAACGCATTGCTTGAGTGTTTTGCCTGAAAACAGTGGCTTGCGTTTTTCTGAGTAGGTTGTGACGATGGCAGATCGTTTGTTAACTGGGTCACAGGAATGAGTTTGTTTGATATTCGGCGTAAACATGCGCTACCTAGTGCAGACAGTGCACTGCCCGGGCGCGCTGATCCGATACAACTGCATAACGCACACGCTGTGCACCAGCGGCCTATCTACCCACCATTTCCCGCTACATACGACCAAGTCGTCGTTGGAATGGGTTGTTTTTGGGGTGTGGAACGTTTGTTTTGGACGTTAGAGGGCGTGTATACGACCGCTGTCGGCTATGCAGCGGGCCACACGCCAAATCCTACGTATCAAGAGGTCTGTACCGGTCAAACTGGCCATAATGAAGTGGCGCTGATTGTCTTCGACCCTGCGGTGGTTAGCTTCGACACACTTTTACGCGTCTTTTGGGAAAATCATGATCCAACTCAAGGTATGCGTCAGGGCAACGATTGGGGCACTCAGTATCGTTCTGGGCTATACCTCCACAGCAGCGAACAGCGCGCCGTGGCAGAGCGCTCTCGGGAACGCTATCAAGAGAAACTCAGTGCTGCAGGCTTCGGCGTCATAACCACTGAAATCTTGGACGCACCACCTTTTTATTACGCCGAGGCCTACCATCAACAGTATTTGCACAAAAATCCCGGCGGCTATTGTGGTCTTAAGGGCACGGGTGTCGCCTGTGTGATGGGGACTGGCGTCACTGCCTAAGCAGTACAAGGCTGGCAAGGGGGGAAAGGTCGGCGCGGGGGCTGTGTTATGTGCTGGTGCTGTATAGCTGCCTTGCCAGTGCGGCATTAACCGCCGTGTCAACGCTCAGGGTGCGCGTTCCTAAGGTACAAGTGATGGCGCCCAAGCTCTCTGCCAGTTCGACTTCGAAGGGAATAAACCCGCCCTCGGGGCCAATCACTAGGGTAGCCTGTTCGCCGCTATCGGTGGGTGGCCGGCGGGGGGAACCCGGGTGGGCGAGGTAGATAGGATGTCCTCCCGCTAGCACGGGTAGATCATCTTCAATAAATGGCCGGAACCGAGGGTGCAGTGTTACCTGTGGCGTCACGGTGTCACCGGCTCGCTCAAGTCCGGCGAAGAGTGCTCGCTCTAGGGCCTCAGGTGATAACAAGGGGCTCTGCCAATAGCTCTTCTCAACCCGGTAACTGTGGATCAGATGCACGTTTGCAACCCCTAATTCTGCACAGCACCGAAGTACCCGTCGCAACATTTTTGGTCTGGGTAAGGCAAGAACCAAGCGCCAGGGGTGGCGTGCTGGGGGTGGTTCGTCGAGTGACTGCGGTATGGATAGTGTGATGCTGGTTGGGCTGACGTCAATGATAAGGGCCTCGCCTTTACCACCACCTAATAAACCCACTCTAAGGGGGTCGCCGAGTTTGGCACGGAGCACACGCCTGATGTGTTCGGCTCGGCGATCACTAACGACCGCGCGCTGTGGACCGATAAAATCTTCGGGCTGCAGTAGAAGGATATTCAAGGATTATTCGATCCAAAGATCGTAAGCATCGGCGGCTGTGACTTCTCCTTGCACAAAATCGCCTGGCACCAGATTGACGGCTCCCGGTAAATGCACGACCCCATCAATTTCGGGAGCGTCAGCGCTAGAGCGGCCGATAGCGCCCTCAGGGGTTACCTCGTCGATGAGGACCTCGATGGTTGCACCAATTTTACGCTGTAATTTATCGGCGCTAATGGCTTGCTGGGCAGCCATAAAGGTCTGCCAACGCGCTTCTTTGAGGTCTTCGGGGACGTGGTCGGGCAATTCGTTAGCAGCAGCACCGTCCACAGGCGAGTACTTAAAACAACCTGCTCGATCGATCTCGGCGGCTTCAATAAACGCTAGAAGCTCTTCAAATTCAGCCTCAGTCTCCCCGGGAAATCCGACAATGAAGGTACTCCGCAGTGTTAAGTCTGGGCACAGGTCACGCCAGCGCTTAATGCGGTCGAGGGTTTTCTCAGTTGCTGCTGGTCGCTTCATGCGGGCCAGTACCGATGGGCTGCCATGCTGGAGTGGTATGTCCAGATAGGGCAGGAGTTTACCTTCTGCCATCAAAGGGATGAGGGTATCCACATGGGGGTATGGGTAGACGTAATGCAACCGTAGCCAAATGCCAAACTCCGCCAGCGTCTCGGCCAATGTCTGTAAGTTGCTTTTCAGTGGGCGCCCCTGCCAGAAATCGGTGCGGTACTTCAGATCTAGCCCATAGGCGCTGGTATCCTGTGATATCACCAGGAGCTCCCTGACCCCTGCGCGAACCAGCCCTTCAGCCTCTTGCATGATATTCCCGATAGGCCTGCTGACTAAGTCCCCGCGCATACTGGGGATGATGCAAAAACGACAACGATGGTTGCAGCCTTCGGATATTTTCAGGTACGCATAGTGTCGGGGCGTAAGCTTCACCCCCTGTGCGGGGACTAAGTCTATGAGCGGGTCAGGCTGTCTAGTGTGGGGCAAAACACGCCGCACTTCGCTTAACACTTCCTCGTAAGCGGCTGGACCCGTAATACCTAATACCTTGGGATGTGTCTCTAAAATGCGTTCTGCATCGGCGCCCTTACCCATGCAGCCCGTGACTAAAACCCGGCCATTCTCAGCCACTGCCTCGCCAATGGCTTCCAGGGACTCAGCTTTTGCACTGTCGATAAAGCCGCAAGTGTTCACAATCACAACCCCGGCATCATCGTAATTAGGCGTAACGTGGTAACCGTCTAATCGAAGTTGAGTCAAGATGCGCTCAGAGTCCACCAACGCTTTGGGGCAGCCCAGAGAGATAAAGCCCACTTTGGGCGCAGAAGCTGAAGTCATGGTGTTTTACGTGTCGCTGAAAATCCCATTGTACCGCTGGATGGGTTCGCCGACAGCCATAACAACTCACAGTTGTCGTTCGGTGTGTGGGCTGTGGGTGCCGGTACGTAATTGTTGTCGGAGCAACGCTAACAGGGCAATCGCATCGTCTCGATTGAGAAACTCCCCAACAAGAACCCGTTGCTCCTTACTGTGTACCGATAGGGAAGGGCCATCCCAAGGATGGCGTTCAGGGGTGACGGCCAGCGATGTTTCGGTTCGGGGAAAGGTCCAGGTACGTCGGGGCGCGTAATGTCCTTTATCTATTCGTACCGAATGTTGATCAAACGTGATGACGTGCCGGTATTGCAGTTTCCAGTTAACGTAGTAAAGGGCCCCACCCAGTGCGCCCAGTTCTGCCCCGGCCAAGGGCAAAATCGGCCATGCACCCATCAACGTAAACCCGATGGCCGCCCCCATTGAAGGCACCGCTATGGCAATGAGCGCCCACATATTAGCTCGCCACGTCGACGAGTGGTTGGGTTTAACGACGATGATATGTCGACCTTCCCGTTCAGTGCTGCTGACCACTAGGGTATTCCTCCACGCAATGCTGCATGGTAGCTAAGAGCAGTGAAATCGCCCAAGTTTTAAACATCGTTTAACCGGGGCGAATTGGCAACAGTCCATCAACAGTGAACGGTGCCGGTGAGAATGCGGATATGGCTTCGCCGGTGACCGGGTGGGCGAAGGCCAGTTGCATCGCATGTAACAGCAGTCGCGGGGCAGCGTTATAGGCTTCCCCGTGAGCATACATGTCGCACCCTAAAATAGGATGCCCAAGCTCCCGTAAATGAATACGCAATTGGTGGGACCGGCCGGTAATAGGCAGCAATTTGAGAAGCGTATGGTGTTGGCCTCGAGCCAATACTTGATACTGGGTTGTTGAGGGTTTACCCGTTATCGCGCACACCTTTTGCAGAGGGCGATGATGCCAGTCACTGATGATGGGCAGCTCGATGACCCCTTGATCACGCTGCACGCGCCCCCAAACCAGCGCCTTATAAACTTTGTGTACACGACGTTGCTGAAAGTGTCGGCTGAGCTCGGCCAGTGCTATCCGATGTTTTGGTACAACCAGCAAACCACTGGTATCCAGATCGAGGCGATGCACTGCGCTGGCTTCTGGATAGTAGCGCTGCAGTCGACCCAGCATGCTGTCATGGTTTAAAGGATGTCGCCCGGGCACGCTTAATAAAAGGTGCGGTTTATCGACAATCAGCAGGTGATCGTCGCTGTACAGTACCCTTATCGTCTCCTGGCTGTGTGGTACTAAATAGGGTGGTAGCGCCGGATCGGAGTCCGCGCTTTGTGTGGTCATGAATTGAGGGCGTGAAGGTAGCGCTTGACGGTCTCGGCTATGCCAAAACTTAACGCATCCACTGTAAACGCGTGGCCGATAGAGACCTCCGCTAAATGAGGTAAGCGCAGATCGGGTAGGTTCTGCAGATTAAGATCATGTCCCGCATTGACGCTCAAGCCCAGGCTATGGGCGGCTTCTGCGGTGGCCACGAAGCGCTCCCGCTCTGCTTGCCAGTCACCTAACCGATGGGCGGTTGCCCAGGATTCGGTGTACAGCTCAATACGGTCGGCTCCTAAGGCTCTTGCATCTTTCATTGAGCCAGGTACTGGGTCCATGAAGAGACTCACCCGACAGCCCCAGCTTTTCAATTGATCGATGATCGGACGCAGACGGCTACCGTCTCGTTCGAGATCAAAACCATGGTCCGACGTCAATTGTTGGTCGCTGTCCGGTACCAGTGTGACCTGAGCGGGCCTTACGGCGGCGATAAGGGTCATGAAGCCCGGGTAGTCGCTAACCCCGGGCCGATCACTGGGTCTTGGTGAGGTAAAGGGATTGCCCTCGATATTAAGTTCGACGTCGATGGCATCGCGCAGAGCAAAGCAATCGGCGACTCGGATATGACGTTGATCAGGACGCGGATGTACGGTGATACCGTGCGCGCCAGCATCGATGCACATTTGAGCGTGTTCAACGACGTCGGGAATGACGGTGTCTCGAGAGTTTCGAATAAGCGCTATTTTGTTGAGATTGATACTAAGATGCGTCACCGCGCTACAGCCTCGTCACTGCTTTAATGACAATGGCTTCCGTGGGCACATCATCAAAGGGCGCTCGTCCAGCCTGCGTGGTTGCCATGGCGCGACCGGTGGGCGCAGTCGCAATAAAGTCGACTACATTCATACCGTCTACAACTTCCGCAAAGACCGTGTAGCCGGGCCGGCCTGGGGCCCAATCGAGTCGTAGATTGCTGCGTTGGTTGATAAAAAACTGTGCCGTTGCTGAATCGGGATCACTCGTGCGTGCCATGGCCACTGTGCCACGAATATTGTGTAGCCGATTTTGACTTTCGTTGACGACCGGGTCTCCTGTCGGTTTTTCCTCGAGGTCAACCGTGAATCCGCCGCCTTGGACCATGAAGTTTGGGATCACCCGATGAAAAACCGTTCCATCGTAATGACCGCTATCGACGTAGTTTAGAAAGTTGTCCACCGTGGCGGGGGCTTTGTCGGCCAGTAATTTTAGCGTGATGTCCCCCGCTGTCGTCGCGATTTTTATCAGTGTCTCGCCGCTATTGGCAGAGTTATCTGCCGCCAGGGATAGGTTTGCGTTTGTGCACAAAGTCAACATTACAGCCGTGCCTAGATGTTTTAGGCGTCGCCGCAGAGCGATCGATAGCATACTGATAAATCCTCTTGTAAAGACCGATTAAGACCAACCGTCGTTGCGACGGCGTCGTGGCACCAAGCGCGGGACCACGACTGTGATGGCAACACCCAATAAAACAGCCAAGGCGCCATCGATGATTTGTGCGTTACTGATGCGTTCTTGTAACCGAACATTTTCCAGTCTCAGTAGTTCGGCATCGGCTCGCAGATTTTCGAGTTCTGTTGTAAGGGTTCGATTTTGTGCGTCGAGCTCGAGCGCCGCAGCGGATACTCGCTTAACCTCGGTCAATTCAGCTTCAACGGCGGTCAACTGATCTCGTAATTCTGAAGCAGTGCCGGTGACCTCGGTTGCTTCGGATTGTGTGTTGGATAGGGATGAGCGCAGTCGATCGCGTTCTTGGGTCGCCTGTTGTAATTGCTCCTCAAGTTCTGAGACGCGCATCGCTGCAGGTGGTGTTGACTGAATGAATTGTGCACGCATCCAGCCCCTTATACCCCCTCGAGTCTCAATTTCTGCCCACGTTTCATCGTCGTTGATGCCCAACTGTGTCAACGCTGTGCCCGAGGGAATACCCTTGTGCAAAATGCGGTAGTCACCACCGGCACCGCTGCGAATCGGCACGTACAGTTTGTCACTGACATAAACGGTTTCCTGGGCGCTCGCGATGGCTGCGAAGGTAAGCCACGCCATCCCTAGGGTGCACGCAAGTCGCTGCGATACAGATCGTCCTGCCTGTGTTCGATGCCTTGCCATAGCCTCTAATACTCCTTATTGCCACCCGAAACCCTAGGGCTTCAGATTGTTTTCAGCGGTATCTTTGCCTGCTGTTTCCCCTTTGATGTGCGGACTCACAACAATGGCAGTGATGAGCATAATAAACAGTGTAAAGGCAAAGCCCGAATACAGCTTGTAATCAACCCAAGTGGCCTCGCTAAACCGATAGGCCACGACGAGGTTAAGTACACCCACAATCATGAAATGCACCGCCCATATCCAGCATAGGCGTGTCCAGATGCGAGTCGGTAGTGCCAGGTGTGCGCCCATAATACGTTCAAGTAAATTACGCTCACCGATAAATTGTGAGACTGCAAAGGCAACCGCCATACCCCAGTTGAAGACGCTGGGTTTCCACTGGATAAACGTCTCATCACGCAGCAACAGGGTAGCGCTGCCAAAGATCACTACAGCGAGACCGGTCCACAGCAGGCGTTTTTCCAGCTGCTTTTCTATCAGCCACATAAGGGCGACTTGCACCACCGTTGCAATCATGAGTACTGCTGTAGCGGAGAAAATACCGTCGAGGGTGTAGCGCCAATCGCCTAATGTGATGGTACTGCCATCGAACTTGTAGGCGATAACGAACAAAATAATGGGTATGAATTCCAGCAACTGCTTCATGATGGGTTCCGAGGACAGCTTATATAGCGCCGAAAGTAGTGATGTCTGATAGGCTTGGATCTATGCCCACACCGACGGTCTAGCACTGGGTGTGGCCAGCAATATACCGAGAGTGTAGAGACCTTGCTAATCGACTTCCACACACATACGTCGGCATCAGACGGCGAGTTATTGCCTGCGGCTCTGATGGCGCGAGCCGTTAATCGCGACGTTAGAGCCCTGGCGATTACCGATCACGATACACTGGAGGGCTTAAAAAGCGCAGCATCGAATGTGCCAAAAAGTCTACAGCTGGTGTCTGGGGTCGAGTTGTCCTGCCTCTGGGGCGGGGTGAATATTCACATTGTCGGTTTAGGCTTCGATATGACGGCGCCAGCCATGACTGCGCTGGTTGCCCGCCAGGGTGCCGCGCGGGAGCAGCGCGCACATAAAATTGCACAACGCCTAGAGCAAGCGGGCTTTCAGGGCGCTTATGATGGTGTCGTTGCTTTGGCGAGTGGTGCGGAATTGGGTCGTCCCCACTTCGCACGCTGGCTTGTTAAGCAAGGGTTTGTCGACAGTGAAACACGGGCCTTCGACCGCTACTTAGGTAGGGGCAAGCTCGGTGACGTCAAAACCTTTTGGCCGGCACTGTCTGATGTGGTGGCCGAACTGACATCCGCAGGGGGCGTTGCCATATTGGCGCATCCGCTGCATTACTCGATGACACGCATGAAGCTGCGGGCGCTGTGCACCGATTTTGCTGAAGCGGGCGGCAGTGCCATTGAAATTGCCAGTGGCCGACAAACCCAAGACGAGATTGCAAAACTCACACGTTTAGCGCTGGACTTTGGCTTGCATGCGTCCGTTGGCAGTGATTTTCATCGGCCCTGGCAACATGGCCCGGATTTAGGGGTATCGACGACACTGGCACGGGGTGTGCCGGGTGTCTGGGAGATCGTACTGTGAGTCAATTTTTTGCTATTCATCCCGATAATCCCCAGGCGCGACTCGTTAGGCAGGCCGTCGAAATCATCCGAAACGGTGGCGTTATCGCCTACCCAACCGACAGCGCCTACGCGTTGGGATGCTCTATTGGTAACAAGCGGGCACTGGAGCGCATACGTCGTATTCGACAGTTGGACGATAACCACAATTTTACCTTGGTATGTCGTGATTTGTCCGAGTTGGGCGGGTTTGCGCGTGTTGATAACAGCACCTACCGCACGCTGCGAACCATAACACCGGGGCCTTATACCTTCATCCTTGAGGCGACCAGTGAGGTCCCCCGCCGATTACAGCATCCAAAACGCAAAACGGTAGGGTTGCGAGTACCTGATAACCCGACTGCTCAAGCGCTGCTGGCGGAACTGGGCGAGCCGCTGATGAGTGTGACCCTGCAGTTACCGGGTGATGAATACCCGTTGACCGATCCCTACGACATCCGTCAGACACTGGAGCATGAACTCGATCTTGTGATTGATGGTGGTTACTGTGGTTTGGAGCCCACTAGCGTTATCGATATGACCACCGAACCCCCCGTTATTGTGAGGCAGGGTTTGGGCGATACCTCAGTATTTTCCTGAGACCTTGCCGTCAATGGGGTCTGTTCAGGCTATACTGCGCCGGTGAACGATGACACAACGACAGAGACGCCAGTTGAGTCTGCGCCGGAGGTAACCCTGGCGCCTTCCAAGGCGGTTGCCACGCGCATGCTAACGCCCCAACAGGGCGAGATGCCGTTCGCTATCGTGATGGGTCAGGCGGTTACCGAGCTACCCAAAGATTTGTACATACCACCGCAAGCACTTGAGGTCATTCTTGAGGCTTTCGAGGGTCCTCTTGATCTGCTGTTGTACCTGATCAGACGTCAGAACCTCGACATTCTTGATATCGACGTGTCGGATATCACTGAACAATATATGCGCTACGTTGAGCTGATGGACGCCATGCAGTTTGAGCTTGCTGCAGAGTATTTGCTCATGGCGGCGATGTTGGCAGAGATTAAATCGCGCATGCTGCTGCCGAGGTCCAAGGAGGAGGACGAAGAAGAAGACGATCCTCGAGCAAATCTGATTCGACGTCTGCAGGAGTATGAACGCTTCAAAAAAGCCGCTGAGGACATCGACGAATTGCCTCGTTTAGAGCGCGATACCTGGGTTGGCAGTGCAGCCCCCCCCGACCTCGAGCGGGAGAGACCGCTGCCAGAGGTCGACATGCGCGATTTGTTACTGGCGCTTAGCGATGTGCTGCGCCGTGCCGATATGTTTGAAAGTCATCATGTTCAGCGAGAATCCCTGTCAACCCGAGAGCGAATGTCCGATGTTCTGGAAACCTTGCGCTCGGCAAGCTTCATGCCTTTTGTGAGCTTATTTAAAGCTGAAGAGGGGCGCTTGGGCGTAGTGGTCACCTTCCTGGCCGTGATGGAACTAATCAAAGAATCACTTGTAGAAATTGTTCAAACCGAGGCTTTCGGGCCCATACACGTCAAAGCGAGATCGAATTAATGGCAGATACTGGCTTAGTGCATATCATTGAGGCGGCGCTGCTCGCTGCAGGTGAGCCACTGTCCCTGAGTCGACTTGCCACGCTATTTGACGACTTGGAGCGCCCTAGTAACGATGATCTGCGTGAGGCGCTGGCACGGGTTGCCGACCGTTGCGAAGATCGAGGATTTGAGTTGGTTGAGGTAGCAGGGGGTTGGCGTTTTCAGGTGCGTCAGAATTTGTCGACCTGGATTGGGCGTCTCTGGCAAGAGCGGCCCGCGCGCTATTCTCGAGCGTTACTCGAGACGTTGTCTCTCATCGCCTACCGACAACCTATTACCCGAGGTGAAATTGAAGAAATTCGGGGTGTGGCGGTCAGTTCGAATATCATCAAGACCTTGCAGGAGCGCGATTGGGTTCGGGTTGTAGGGCATCGTGATGTACCTGGTCGTCCTGCTATGTACGCAACAACCCGTCAATTTCTCGACTACTTCAACATGAAGTCTTTGGAGGAGTTGCCGCCGCTGGCGGAAATTCGTGAACTCGATAATTTGTCGGGTCATTTGCCCCTTGAGGATATCGACGTTAGCAGTCACGTTGATACCGATACCGATACCGATACCGATACCGATACCGATACCGATACCTATCCCGACCCTGTAGGTGGCGCGGATGAGGTTACTGAAGAACCCCCATTACACGCTGAGGAAGCGCTTACGGAGGATATGCCAGGTGAGTCAATCGAAGCCAAAAAACAGACCGAAGACCCCGCCGAAGACACCACCGTCCACTGAAACGGACGAGCGCGGAGAAAAACTGCAAAAGGTACTGGCGCGAGCCGGCATAGGTTCCCGCCGAGAAATGGAGCGCTGGATTCAGGAAGGGCGTTTTACAGTAGACGGTCGGGTTGCCAGTTTGGGTGACCGTATTGCTGGTGACGTCAAAGTGCTGCTCGACGGAAAGCCGGTGCTACTCGATGAAACCCAGACTGTGCGCTGCCTGCTCTATCACAAGCCAGTAGGGGAAGTCTGCTCTCGCAAGGATCCCGAGGGCCGTCGTACGGTATTTGAATCCCTGCCACCCCTAAAAGGTGGGCGTTGGATCGTTATAGGACGGCTCGATTACAACACGTCTGGTCTGTTGCTCTTCACTACCGATGGCGAACTTGCCAATGCATTGATGCACCCGTCCAGTATGATCGAGCGTGAGTACTTGGTCCGTGTTATGGGACGCGTTGACGATGAGTTATTGGAACGTCTGAAAGGGGGCGTAGAGCTTGACGACGGTCCCGCTCGCTTTACGGATATCGTCGACGGCGGTGGCGAAGGTATCAACCGATGGTTCTACGTTGTCCTTATGGAAGGTCGTAACCGAGAAGTGCGCCGCCTGTGGGAGTCGCAAGGCCTCACGGTGTCACGCCTCAAACGCGTTCGCTACGGCAGCGTATTTATCCCCTCTAAGCTAAAAAAAGGCGAGTGGATGGAGTTGCCGGCTAGTGATGTAGATGTACTGTATGGTATGGCGCAGCTACCACCCAAATCGGCCAAGCCGCTGACTGACAGCGAGCAAGCCAAGCTGGCGCGCTTGGCTAAAAAAGCAGGCCGACGCACAGTGCGTCGGATGTTCGACGCTGATGCGGGTTTTGTTCGCAAGAAAAAACGCTAACTGTGTCATGGATCCTAATCGGTCGTTCAAACACCTCGGGGCTAGTTCTGCACTGAGAGGGCCTGGCCGTTTAGGTGACTACTGGCATCGCTCATCAGAAAAAGCCAGTTGTTGACTAAATTGACTGGAGAGGGGTTTTTGGAAGGTGGCTCCCCGGGATAGGCGGTGCGGCGCATCGCCGTGTTGACGGCACCGGGATTGAGGCTATTCACTCGGATATTTGATGTGCTCGCCAGTTCGTCGGCAAGTACCTGCATTAAACCTTCGGTAGCGAACTTTGAAGCTGCGTACGCGCCCCAGTAGGCGCGCCCAACTCGGCCAACCCCTGAGCTGGTGAACATTACCGACGCTGCCGGTGCCTCGGCCAATAGTGGCAGCAGCGTTTGGGTAAGCATAAAACCGGCGTTGACGTTTACTTGCATGACCTCGTGCCACAAGGCTGCGCTGGTCTGGGCGATAGGTTTTCGGTCGCCCAGTATGCTGGCGTTATGGATTAGCCCGTCGAGCTTAGGTACAGACTGGGATAGCTCAGCAGCCAGACCACAGAGAACATCATGGCTGACACGACCCAGATCAGTGGGAATGATGCCGGGCACAGGGCCCCCGGCTGCCACAATGACATCGTACACAGCTTCCAATTTGCTCTCGGTTCGACCCAGTAATAGCACCTCTGCGCCGTGTTCGGCACAGGCGATCGCGACCGCCCGTCCGATGCCATCACCCGCGCCCGTTATCAGGATGGTTTTGCCCGATAATTCATCGGTTTCTGGTTGCCAATGGGTAGGGAAGCAACTCACGGCGTCATCCTCATTATCATGGTGGTTAAATCGAGGGCTGTCATTGCGATGGCATCAGCTCCCCATTGGCTCGGGCAATCGCCGGTGTCGATATAGCCATAGGCCGCGGCTATGGTGAAGCAGCCCGCGGCCCGCCCTGCATCGATATCCCGCCGATGGTCACCGACATAAATAGACTTTGCTGGATCTGCACTCAACTGTTGGCATGCGAGCGCGATGGATTCAGGGTGCGGTTTGGGGTTGGTGACATCACAAGGTGTCACAATGCTGCCTGCGGCCGGTGAAAATCCCATAGCGGTCATCAGTGGTTCGGCAAACCGCCGGGCCTTGTTGGTGGCAACACCCCATGGCACTGATTGCTTACCTAAATGTTTTACCAGCGCGTGCATACCTGGATAGGGTTGCGAGTATTGGCCTGCCAGAGCTGCGTAGTGCTCGAGGAATTGTAGGCGCAGGGTTTCATGATCGGGATGTTCAGGTGCGCTACCCAGGGCGAGGGTAACAAGAGCGCCAGCGCCATCGGATACCCGCCGGCGAACGGCTGCCGCTGGCAGCGCTGGGAGGCCGTGCTGTCGTCGCATGCCCTGCACAATGTGGATGAAATCGTTAGCGGTGTCGATCAGTGTACCGTCAAGATCGAAGATGACTGCCTGGGGTTGCTGCTGCATGAGGTGGATGTGCATATCTCAGTGGGGTTTGCGGGCCCGTACCATGTAATTAACAGAAACGTCATTGGTATTGAGGCGATAGTGGCGAGTGATAGGGTTGTAGGTTAAGCCGGTCATGGCCTCAAGCTGCAGCCCCGCATCCCGTATCCAGCCCGCAAGCTCAGAGGGACGGATGAATTTACTGTACTCGTGAGTACCCCGAGGCAGGAGATTCAAAACGTACTCAGCCCCGACGATAGCAAAGGCAAACGCTTTCGGATTGCGATTAATGGTGGAAAAGTACAGATTTGCGCCCGGTTTCGCCAGCTGCGCGCACGCGGAAATGACCGACCCGGGGTCGGGCACATGCTCCAACATCTCTAGACAGGTAACCACGTCAAATTTGCCAGGATGGCTGTCCGCCATAGCCTCCGCCGTGGTTTGCTGGTAGTCGATATCTAGTTCGCTCTCGAGGCGGTGGATCTTAGCCACGGTGAGCGGAGCTTCACCCATATCGATACCAGTGACATGGGCACCTCGCCATGCCATTGCCTCGGTTAACAAACCACCACCGCAGCCCACATCAAGCAATTGCTTGCCCGCAACCTGTGAGTAGTCATCGATCCAGTTTGCGCGCAAGGGATTAATGTCATGGAGCGGTTTAAACTCACTGGTTGGATCCCACCAGCGTGACGCTAAAGCTTCAAATTTTGCGATCTCGGCGGCGTCGACGTTGCTATGGTGACTACTCATGCAAGCGGTTACTCCTACTGCGGGTTATGTGAATGGAATGCCTGAAGTTGGTCACGCCACTGCATGACACGATTATTGATGGCGTTTGCATCGAGGGTGCACAGTGTACCGTCAGCGACCAGTGCCTTGCCCGCGACCCAGCTATGGCTCAGTTCGGCACCGCTGGTGGCATAAACAACATGAGACAGCACGTCGTGCACCGGTTGGGTGGCGGGCGCCTGCAAGTCGAGGGCGATCATATCGGCCCATTTACCAAGCTCCAACGACCCCAGCTCAGCCTCGTACCCCAGCGCTTTGGCGCCATTTATGGTCGCCAATTCCAGTGCCGCTGCCGCCGGTAGTGCGGTGGCTTCACCGGAGGATACTTTTGCCAACAGCGCTGCCATCTGCATCTCACTGAGCATGTTCAAGCGGTTATTGCTGGCTGCACCGTCAGTGCCCAGTGCCACATTGATGCCCCGCTTGAGGAGTTGAGGGACGGGACACACGCCTGAGGCAAGTTTCATATTAGACCGAGGACAGTGCACGACATGACTGCCGCTGGCTACAACGGTGGCGATATCGTCTTCGCAGAGCGTTGTCATGTGAACGCACTGTGTTCGTGGGCCGAGTAGCCCGATGCGCGATAGCTGATCGATAGGACGTTCACCTAGGGTCTCTTGGGACATTTGCACCTCGCCGCGGCTTTCATGCAGGTGGATTTGCAAGGGCGCGTCGAGTTCATTAGCCAGCGTGGCCACGCGACGTAGCGTAGTTTCGCTCACGGTGTAGTTGGAGTGAGGTCCGAAACCTATTTCAATGCGATCGTGACCTCGGTAGCTATCCCGCAGCGTAAGTCCTCGAGTCAGATAGCCCTCGGCGTCGGTTGCCCACGCGGTGGCAAGCTCAATAATGGGGAAGCACAGCTGCGCGCGCAGGCCTGCAAGATCAACCCGCTCCGCCGTTATGTTGGGGAAAAAATATTGGTCGCTGAATGTGGTAGTGCCACCCAGCAGCAACTCAGCCAACGCCAGATCGGTGCCGTCGCGCACGAAATCCTCACCGACAAAGGCGCGCTCGGCCGGCCATATGTGCTCGTTCAGCCAAGTCATCAAGGACTGATCGTCAGCATAGCCCCGTAATAAGGTCATGGCACTGTGGCCGTGACAGTTGATAAGGCCCGGCAGCAGCACGTGATGGGGTAGGTCCAGGTGCTCTTGCGCCGCGCATTGTCGTGCAGCAGAGGTCGGCATTAAGGCGCTGATTCGGCCCTGGGACACCACCAAGCTGACGTCTGACCAGACCTCGCTCCGGGGTCGGACGGGAATTAACCAGCGTGGATGTAGGATGAGATCGGGGGTAGCCATGGCATGAGCGCTAGTAAGGTGGCGTTGGAGTGTCGCAGTATAGCGGGACTGACCCATTGACGTCCCATTGACTGAGATCAAATGGCCGTCGCCGCGGAAATTTGGTACTCTCGGCGGGTTAACAATACCGAATTCCCTCCCGCAGCGAAGCAGGCCGAATGGCAGAGACTCCGAAAAATATTGCCCGTGAAGTCCTCCCCGTCAACATCGAGGACGAACTTAAACAGTCGTATATGGATTACGCCATGAGCGTTATCGTCGGTCGAGCCCTGCCCGACGTGCGCGATGGCTTGAAACCCGTTCACAGACGGGTTTTGTTCGCCATGAACGAGCTGAATAACGATTGGAACAAGCCCTATAAAAAATCTGCCAGGGTCGTGGGCGACGTTATCGGTAAATACCATCCCCACGGTGATTCAGCGGTCTACGACACGATTGTGCGTATGGCACAGGACTTTTCGCTGCGCTACACCTTGGTCGATGGTCAAGGTAACTTCGGCTCAGTCGATGGTGACTCCGCAGCCGCCATGCGCTACACCGAAATTCGGATGGATAAACTGGCCCACTCGTTGCTGGCGGACCTCGACAAAGAGACCGTTGACTTTGTCGAGAACTACGATGGCACCGAGATGATTCCATCGGTGCTGCCTACGCGGGTCCCCAATCTGCTCGTCAATGGGTCGTCTGGTATTGCCGTGGGTATGGCGACCAACATTCCACCGCACAACATGCGTGAGGTTATCGCAGGGTGTATTGCCTACATCGATAACCCGGACATCACCGTTGATGGCTTGATGGAGTACATCCCCGGCCCCGACTTTCCCACGGGGGCCATTATCAATGGCCGCGCAGGTATTGTGCAGGCCTACCGTACGGGCCGTGGTCGGATTTACGTGCGTGCCAAGGCGGAAGTCATCACCGACGAAAGCCGCGGTAAAGATATTATTATCGTGCACGAAATTCCCTACCAACTTAACAAGGCACGGTTGGTTGAGCGTATCGCCGAGCTGGTGAAAGAAAAGAAAATCGAGGGCATTACAGAGCTGCGCGACGAGTCTGACAAGGATGGCTTGCGAGTCGTTATCGAGTTGCGTCGCGGTGAAGTGGGCGATGTCGTACTCAATAACTTGTATGCCCAGACCCAGCTGCAGTCTGTGGTTGGCATTAACATGGTCGCCCTGGTCGATGGCCAGCCCAAGGTTCTGAATTTACTGCAGATGATTGAAGCGTTTGTGCGCCATCGCCGTGAGGTGGTGACCCGACGCACCGTTTATTTGCTACGCAAGGCGCGGGAACGGGGTCACGTACTCGAAGGATTGGCGATAGCGTTGGCCAATATCGATGAGATTATCGAGCTGATCAAAAGCTCGCCCACCTCTGCCGATGCCAAGGAGCGTTTGATCATTCGACCCTGGGCCTCTGGCGATGTCACCGCTATGCTCGAACGAGCGGGAGCCGACGCTTGCAAACCGGATGCTCTCGAGCCCCATTACGGACTCCACGATGGCGCTTACCATCTGTCACCCGCTCAGGCTCAAGCTATTCTTGATTTGCGCTTACATCGACTGACGGGTCTTGAGCACGAGAAGTTATTGCAGGAATACGCCGATAAACTATCGGAAATTGCCGATTATCTAGAAATTTTGGGCGATCCTGAGCGACTCCGCCGGGTCATTCGAGATGAGTTAATCGAGATTGTGGAGGAGTTCGGCGATGATCGCTTGACCGAGATAACCGACTCGCCCCATGACCTGAAAGTAGAGGACCTTATTACCGAAGAGGATCGTGTGGTCACGATTTCTCACGGCGGTTATGCCAAAACCCAACCCCTTACCGACTACCAAGCACAGCGACGGGGCGGTACGGGGCGTTCGGCAACATCGGTGAAAGATGAAGATTTCGTCGAGCACTTGCTCATCGCCAGCACCCACGCCACCATCCTGTGCTTCTCTAATCTGGGTAAGGTGTACTGGCTACGGGTATTCCATATTCCCTTAGCCAGCAGAAATTCCCGTGGCCGCCCGATGGTGAACTTGCTTCCCCTTGATGACGGCGAGCGAATCACGTCGATACTGCCCGTCGATGGTTATGTCGAGAACCACTACATATTTATGGCAACGGCGAAGGGTATCGTTAAGAAAACGGATATGGCTCAGTTTGCTCGTCAGCGTAGCGTCGGGCTTCGAGCTATTGAGCTCGAGGCAGACGATTGGCTGGTGGGTACCGCGGTCACCGACGGTGGCTGCGATATTATGCTGTTCTCTAGTGAGGGCAAGGCGGTACGTTTCTCTGAAGATGCGGTGCGCGCCATGGGACGCACCGCTCGGGGTGTGCGTGGGATTAGTTTGCCGGCACAACATCGGCTACTGTCACTGGTTGTACCCAAGGCCGGTGGCCAAATTCTAACGGTCTCAGAGAAAGGCTACGGCAAGGTTACCGCCATGGCGGACTTCCCCCAGAAAGGGCGGGGCACCAAGGGTGTCATCGCCATGGCTACCACAGCTCGCAATGGGTCCCTCGTGGGTGCGGAGCAGGTGTTTTCGGGTGATGAAATCATGCTGATCTCCGACGCGGGTACGGCGGTACGGACCCGGGTTGACGAGATTTCTGTGTTGGGTCGTAACACCCAGGGGGTGCGGGTCATTCGCACCCGTGAGGATGAGCACCTAGTGAGTGTCAGTCGCATTGCCGAAGACGACGCGAGTGAATTGGCTGCAACCACAACAGCGCCAGAAGTGGGCAACGAACCGACCGCATCTGAAACTAATGAGCCCATTGACAGTACTGATGGTGCCGCAGACCAAGAGGTGTAGCGGGTGGCACGTGCTCACAATTTTTGTGCGGGTCCGGCGGCCTTACCCGAGTCGGTTCTAGCGCGCGCTCAGGCTGAGCTGCTCGATTGGCGTGGACTGGGATGCTCCGTCATGGAGGTCAGCCATAGAAGCGCTGAATTCATGGGCGTTATTGACGCTGCAGAAGCATCGTTACGTCGTTTGTTGTCGATTAGCGATGACTATGCGGTGTTGTTTCTGCAGGGTGGTGCGAGCCAACAATTCTCTGCGGTACCTTTGAATTTGGCTGCGTCGACGGACGTCGCCGACTACGTTGTCTCTGGGCAGTGGTCGAAGAAAGCGCTGTCAGAGGGTCGGCGATTGGTTCATGCCACAGCTATTGCTAGCTCTGAAGAGGTAGGCTTTAGGTCAGTTCCTGCGCTGGACACGTGGCAACTCAGTGATAACGCGCGTTATTGCCATTATTGTCCCAATGAGACCATTGGCGGTTTGGCATTCCCCTGGGTGCCTACCGTGCCGGTACCCTTGGTTGCCGATATGTCGTCGGTACTGTTGGCTGGCCCCCTCGATGTCAATCAATTTGATGTGATCTACGCCGGCGCGCAAAAGAATATAGGCCCGGCTGGTTTGACGCTCTTGATTGTGCGGCGATCACTGTTATCGCAGGTGCGCGAAGATTGCCCCGCAAGTCTCAGTTGGCAGCTGGCAGCCGAGCACCAATCAATGGCTAACACCCCCCCCACATTCGCTATTTATCTGGCGGGATTGGTATTCCAGTGGCTTGAGGCGTTGGGTGGGCTGTCGGCGATCGAGATCATCAATCGTCGTAAAGCGGACAAGCTGTATGAGCTTATCGATGGCAGTGATTTCTACAGTAATCCCATTGACCCCTGCGATCGCTCGATCATGAATATTCCCTTCACAATAGTAGATCCAGCGCTGGACGCCCGGTTCCTTGCGGAAGCCGAGCAGCTGAATTTGTTAAACCTCAAAGGCCATCGCTCAGTAGGTGGTATGCGGGCGAGTCTTTACAATGCGGTGCCCGAGGCGTCCGTCGATGCGCTTTGTGCCTTTATGAAAACCTTTGAACAGCAACACGGCTGACAGGTATGGCAACTGACGAACAACTGGCCGCGGTGCGTGCTGACATTGATCGCATCGATAAAACGCTCTTAGGCTTGATCAGTGAGCGAGCGCGGTGCGCCCAGAAAGTTGCCGAAATCAAGCTTACGGCCCAGCAGCAGGACGGTTTGTCGGGTCAGAGCGATAGCCCGCTGTTCTACCGGCCCGAGCGGGAAGCTCAGGTACTGCGTGCGATTCAAGAGCGCAATCCCGGCCCACTGCCCGACGACCAAGTGGCACGAATTTTTAGGGAAATAATGTCCAGTTGCCTGGCCCTTGAGCAACCCTTAAGCGTCGCTTACTTGGGCCCTCCGGGCACCTACACCCAGGCTGCTTCCCTCAAACATTTCGGTCAATCGGCGGTGCCCAGTGCGCACACTTCCATTAGAGCGGTGTTCCGACAGGTTGAAGATCGTCACTGCGACTTTGGCGTTGTCCCTGTAGAAAACTCTACTGAAGGCATGGTTGGGCAAACCCTTGATAGTTTTCTCGAATCACCGCTGCAGATTGTGGGTGAGGTTGAATTACCTGTGGTGCACCACTTGCTGGCTGCGTCGGGTACCGATTCTGAGAAGTTAACGCGTATTTATGGTCATGAGCAGGCGTTAGCTCAATGTCGCGGCTGGCTAGATGCTCACTATCCTACGACCCCGCGAGAAGCCTGCTCGAGTAATGGTGAGGCTGCGCGAAAAGCACAGGAGAGCATCGGTGTTGCCGCGATTGCGGGCGATCTCGCGGCGGAAACCTATAGTCTGAAGAAGGTGGCCGAGGCCATTCAGGATATCGCCAGTAATACCACGCGCTTTTTGGTGTTGGGACGCGAGTCGGTGCCTCGCAGTGGCCTGGACAAAACATCAATCCTGGTGGCGGCACGCAACAAACCCGGTGCTTTGCTCAGCTTATTAAGACCCTTTGAGGAGAGTGGTGTCAGTTTGACGCGCATTGATTCTCGGCCATCAAAAACAGAAAAATGGACTTACGTGTTCTATATCGAGTGCGAAGGTCACGTCATGGATGACGTGATAGCAGCTATCATGGCCGAGTTGGAAGAGCACTCTATTATGCTTAAACGTCTCGGGTCATATCCCCGCGCACCCATCTGAGCACGGTGGGATAGTGGCTGTTTCATTTTCCTCTCAGCGAATAGCCCTGTTGGGTTTGGGCCTGATTTCGGGATCCCTAGCACGTGCCCTCAAAGCCCAGGGCTGGGCTGGGCATATTTGTGCGTGGGGCCCGCGCGCTCCCAGCCTTGAGCTTGGTCAGACCCTCGGTGTGATTGATAGCTGGAGTTTGGATCTCGATTCGGTGATCAGTGAGGCCGATATGATCGTTGTGGGCGCACCACCGATTGCCACCGGAGGGCTTCTGGCTGAGTTGCTCCCTCGGTTAAAGCACCTGTCGCAACAGCCAATCATCACTGATATGGCCAGTATCAAAGGTTGGGTCATTGAGCGCGCGGGAAGTGACTATGGGGGCTATGTGCCCGGGCACCCGATTGCAGGTTCTGAAGATAGTGGTGTGGGCGCTGCCAAGGCCGATCTATTTGCGGGTCGAGAAATTATCTTAACGCCCACCGAGCATACCCATCCCAGTGCCACTGCCGAGGTCTCAGCCATGTGGCATTTCACCGGTGCGCGGGTCTCTTGTTTGTCAGTAGCCGATCACGATGCTGCGTTGGCTGCGAGTAGTCACTCACCTCACATGGTGGCCTATGCACTGACCATGGCATTGGCGGACAACCCCTTATCACCCTTTCAGCATGGTGGTGGTGCGTTGCGCGACATGACGCGAATAGCGGGCTCAGATCCTATTATGTGGCGAGATATTGCCATGACTAACCGAGATGCGTTGCTGGTTGCCCTCGATGATGTTGAGGGTGAATTGATGCGGTTAAGGGCCCTCATCGAGGCCGCTGATGGTGCAGCTATGGAGCAGTATTTTCAGCGGTGTCGTGAAGTCCGCCGAGCCAATGATGCGGTGTTAAACCCAATTGCAGAAGCAAGTGCATACTCTGAGACCGGATCGCGACCGGTCGCTGCTAAGGAGACGTCGCGGAAATGAAATTTTGCGTACAGCCAGGCGGAAGCCTGACAGGGACTTTGCGGGTCCCCGGTGACAAATCCATGTCGCATCGCTCTGTCATGTTAGGCAGTCTCGCAGAGGGCACAACCAATGTGAGCGGCTTTCTCGAAGGCGATGATGCGCTGGCCACGGTTGCTGCTTTTCGAGCGATGGGTGTGACCATTGATGGCCCCTCCGAGGGTCGCCTAACCATTCATGGTGTAGGGTTGGGTGGGTTGAAGGCTCCCAAGGCTGTGCTCGACATGGGCAACTCTGGCACATCAATGCGTTTGCTCAGCGGTATTCTGGCCGGCCAGTCGTTTGACAGTGTACTCACCGGCGACGCCTCCCTGCTGCGTCGTCCCATGGGGCGTGTTATGACACCTCTTGCGCGCATGGGTGCGGCCATTGAGTCTCAGGACAATGGCTTGCCACCCCTGTCGGTACGCGGTGGTTGTGCGCTTCAAGGGATACATTACGACTTGCCGATGGCCAGTGCCCAAGTTAAGTCCTGCGTGCTACTCGTAGGTTTGTTTGCAAGTGGCCGAACGTCGGTCACCGAGCCTGCGCCAACCCGAGACCACACCGAGCGTATGTTGCGCGGTTTCGGTTATTCAGTGGAAAACCACAATGGTGTGATCGGCCTTGAGGGTGGCGGAACCCTTCAGGGAGCCGATATCGATATCCCCGCCGATATCTCCTCAGCAGCCTTCTTTCTGGTCGGCGCCAGCATTGCGGCCGGCTCTGATTTGCTGCTTCAGCATGTGGGTATGAACCCCACGAGGACCGGTGTACTCACCATTTTGCAGCTGATGGGTGCGGATATTACGGTGCTCAATGAACGCGAGGTTGGCGGTGAACCTGTTGCCGATTTACGGGTTAAGTCGGCACCGCTACGGGGTATTGATATACCGCAGGAAGAAGTGCCGTTGGCGATTGACGAATTCCCCGCTTTGTTCATCGCCGCTGCGTGTGCCGAGGGTACAACAACACTCAGCGGCGCTGAGGAGCTCCGAGTTAAAGAGAGTGACCGGATTGCGAGCATGGCGGCTGGACTGACCACGTTGGGCATTGACAACAAAGTGCTCCATGACGGCATTATCATTCACGGTGGTGAGTTCGGGGCGGGTGCCGTAGAGACTTTTCACGATCATCGGATTGCAATGAGCTTTGCAATGGCGGCGCTGCGCGCCCGTGGTCCCATTGAAATCCTTGATTGCGATCACGTGGCCACATCATTTCCAGGTTTTGCGCAGCTCTCAGCAGGTGCTGGCCTCGGCCTCGAGGTGGTGTCTAACGAGAACCCGAGTACGTCGTGACAGTGTCGGTCATCTGTATCGACGGACCCAGTGGCGCTGGCAAAGGAACCATTGCCAAGCGTTTAGCTGAGCATCTCGGTTGGCATTTACTGGACAGCGGCGCTCTATACAGGGTGTTGGGCCACGCCTGCGTCTTGGCTGACATTGCTTGGGATGACGAGTCGGCGGTCATAAAAGCAGCGAAAAAACTTGATGTGCAATTTCGTCCGGGTGTTGATGGGGTCGATGTCTTGCTTGCAGGGCAGGACGTGACCCGTGCTGTACGCTCCGAAGAAGGGGGGCGGGGCGCATCGGCAGTGGCTGTCATTCCCGAGGTCAGGACCGCCTTACTCGAGCGGCAACGACTGTTGGCGACGGCGCCCGGTTTGGTCGCCGATGGTCGTGATATGGGTACCGTGGTATTTCCGGGCGCACCGTTAAAAGTGTTTCTTTCGGCCTCTCCAGAGGCTCGAGCACAGCGCCGATATTCACAGTTGCTCGCCCGAGGCGAAAGTGTTAGCCTGCCGCGCCTTCTTGAAGCCATCAAGGAGCGGGATGCCCGCGACGCTAATCGCGAGGTGTCACCGCTCATAGCCGCGGAGGACGCCGTCACCATCGACAGCACTGAGCTGTCTGTAGATGCAGTCTTCAGCCGCGTGCTCGACCTTGTTGCTACCAGAGGATTGGAAACGCGGGCTTCCGGCTGACGGCCAGACTCCACGGAATACCGCTCTTTTGACATGACCCGGTTTGGTCTGGAAACCGGAGGTAGCTGTTGCTGCCCAACCAATAGGTATATTTAATGAGCGAATCCTTCGCCGAACTGTTTGAAGAAAGCCTCAAAACCGTCGATATGGAACCCGGCGCCATTGTTACCGGCGTGGTCATTGACATCGACAACGAGTGGGTAACCGTACACGCTGGCTTAAAGTCAGAAGGTGTCATACCACTCGATCAATTTACCAATGCGAGTGGTGAGTGCACCCTGAGTATTGGTGACGAGGTTCAGGTAGCCCTTGAAACCGTTGAAGACGGTTTTGGTGAGACCAAGTTATCCCGGGAGAAAGCCAAGCGCGCCGAGGCATGGAAGCGTCTCGAAGCTGCGCACGTTGCCGATGAAGTCGTTAATGGCATCATCAACGGTAAGGTGAAAGGTGGATTCACGGTCGATATTGATTCTATTCGTGCGTTCTTGCCTGGTTCACTGATTGATGTACGTCCAGTTCGTGAGACAACCCACCTTGAGGGTAAGGATCTCGAATTCAAGGTTATCAAGCTCGACCAGAAGCGCAATAATGTTGTGGTATCGCGCCGTGCGGTTATGGAAGCGGCTAACAGTGCCGAGCGCGAAGAATTGCTCGCCAACCTTCAAGAAGGTATGGCGGTGAAAGGTGTTGTGAAGAATCTGACGGACTACGGCGCATTCGTCGACCTCGGCGGTGTAGATGGTTTACTGCACATCACCGATATGGCTTGGAAGCGTATTAAGCACCCGAGCGAGATTGTTGAAGTCGGTCAAGAAATGGATGTGAAAATCCTCAAGTTCGACCGCGAGCGCAACCGTGTATCTCTGGGTCTCAAGCAGTTGGGTGAAGATCCATGGGTCGAAATCACCAATCGTTATCCTGAAGGTAGCCGCGTGACAGCACGGGTTACTAACCTCACCGATTACGGTTGTTTTGCCGAGATCGAAGAGGGCGTCGAGGGCTTGGTTCACGTCTCCGAAATGGATTGGACCAACAAAAACGTACACCCCTCCAAAATCGTTCAGTTGGGCGATGAGGTCGAGGTGATGGTCCTGGATATCGATGAAGATCGTCGCCGTATTTCGTTAGGCATTAAGCAGTGCACCCAGAATCCTTGGGATGCATTCGCCGATGACCATGCCAAAGGCGATCGTATCTCGGGCACCATCAAGTCAATTACTGACTTTGGTATCTTCATTGGCCTGAATGGCAACATCGACGGTCTGGTTCACCTCAGCGACATCAGCTGGAATGAAACCGGTGAAGAGGCTGTGCGCAACTACAAGAAAGGCGATGAAATCGAAACGGTTATTTTGTCGATTGATCCTGAACGCGAGCGTATCTCTTTAGGTATCAAGCAGATGGAAGAGGACGCCTTCACGATGTACACCAGCGATAACGATCGCGGTGCCATTGTTACCGGCGAGATTATTGAGGTCGATGCCAAGGGTGCGTTGGTCAGACTGGCTGAAGACGTAGAAGGTTACATCAAAGTAGCCGATATCAGCCGTGACCGTACAGAAGATGCTCGATCGGTCTTGAGTGTCGGCGAAGCCGTCGAAGCCAAGATTGTGAACGTTGATCGTAAGAACCGATCTTTGGGCCTGTCGATCAAAGCCAAAGATATGGCTGATGAGAAGGAGGCGGTTGCGTCGTTGAAGCAACAAGACGAAGCGGCCTCTCCAGGCACTATTGGCGACTTGATTAAGGCTCAGATGGAAAACAACTGAGCGTTTATTAGACGTTGATTAAAGCCGGCCAATGGGCCGGCTTTTTTATATCTGGGAACTTTACATGGGCGTAAGTCAATCTGTGGGTATCCATGGCTATGGGAAAAACTCTCTTTAAATTAGTAACTTGCCTTCATCACGCAGGCCGTGGACAATAACGGCTGACTAAAGAAGAAACCCATTATGACGCGCAGCGAGATTATTGAGCTGATTGCTTCTCAGCAGACCCAACTGAGTACCAAAGACGTCGAGTTGGCGGTCAAGGTGATGATCGAGCACATGACCGAGTGCCTAGCTGAGGGCGATCGCATTGAAATTCGTGGATTCGGCAGTTTTTCCCTGCATTACCGCGAGCCACGCAAGGGACGTAATCCTAAAACCGGGGATGCCGTTCAACTCGAGGGTAAGTACGTGCCGCACTTTAAGCCGGGCAAAGAATTACGTGAACGGGTTAACCGCTCATTGAAGGCAGGCTTTTAGGGGTGGCACTGCTGGCAAAATTGCTTGGGGTTGGCGTGTTACTCGCCGCCATTGCCACCGGTGCCTTATTTGCATTACAAAATACCCAGCCCATTGCCATCGACTTACTTGTAACGACATTACCAGAGCGTAGTGCTGGTATCTGGCTGCTTTGCAGCCTAGGTCTGGGCGTCTTGCTGGGCTTTGCATCAGGGTCCGCCATTATTTTTAACCAGCGGGCTCGATTAGCTGCGGTTCGTCGACATCGAGATCGATTGAATATTGAGGTGGACAGGCTGCGAAAGGCTGGATTAACGGGTAGTGATTGATTTTGGTCTATTGATACTCGTTACGGTCGCCATCGGTGTAGGGTGGTGGCTTGGACGCCGCGGTGCTCGGTCTTTTCAGAGCGAGCAATGGCCCGGAACGAGCGCGTTGCCCTCTCAGTATTACCGCGGTCTCAATTTTTTGCTCGATGGCAGCCAAGATAACGCTATCGATGCCTTTACCAGAGCTCTAGAGGTGAATACCGAGACCTTCGATACCCATATCGCGCTGGGTAACGTGTTGCGTCGGCGCGGGGAAGTCGAGCGTGCCATACGGATTCATCAAAATTTATTGGCGCGTCCCAGTTTGCCGGCGGTGCAACTGCACCTAGCCCACCTCGAACTCGCTCGGGACTATATCTCCGCTGGTTTGCTCGATCGAGCAGAGCGTTTGCTGCTCGATTTGGTTGACGAATCGACCGAGCACCGGCGACTTGCCCAGCGCCATTTACTGGAAATTTATGAAGCGCAGAATGATTGGGCGCAGGCTCGCCAAATTGCCGAGGCCCTGCTGCCAAGGCGTTCATTATTGAAGGCAGCCAAGCCTCCAGCAGATGAGGTCGGTCAGCCTATCCCTTTATTGCTAGCACACTATTGCTGCCAGCAGGCGGAGTTGGCATTGGCACGTCACGATTGGACTCAGGCGCGGGACACATTGCGCGAGGCGTTGAAATACGATCGTCAGTGCGTCCGTGCCAGTTTGATGCAGGGCGAGTTGGAGTGTCGCGTTGGCGAGTATGCCAAGTCAGCGGCGGTGCTTATGGCTATCCCTGAACAGGATCCTGATTTTGTACCCCAAGCAGTGCCGCTGTTGCGTCAAGCGCTCGACGTACTTGGGCGCCGATCTGAGTTACGTCCCTGGTTACAGCAATGTCTTGATAAGAGTCCCTCTACGGCACTGACGTTGGCATTAGCCGAGGAATGTCACGACACAGAAGGTGACGCTAGTGCAAAAGCATTTCTGCGAACAGCCCTAGAACAGAAACCGTCACTGCGTGGCTTAACGATGTTGATGCGCCTGCACAACGCCAAAGAAGCTGGCGAGGATGGACAGTTGCAGATTGAAACGCTCCAGCGGTTGGTGGAGGCGCGGTCTTCTTACCGTTGCCAGCACTGTGGTTTCCATGGTCAGCATTTGCACTGGTACTGTCCGGGCTGCAAGCACTGGGGCACCATAAGGGACTTGGGTAATACAGGAGAAGTTGTTCGTGCATGACACCGTGGGTCCTTTGATTGTTGCATTAGACGTGCCAGACCAAGCGAGTGCGTTAGCCATTTGCTCCCAACTTAATCCTGGTCGATGCCGAGTCAAAGTGGGTAAACAGTTGTTTACCCGAGAGGGCCCCTCTGTCGTAACAGCGCTGCAAGAGCGCGGTTTCGATGTGTTCTTGGATCTGAAATTTCACGATATCCCCAATACGGTGGCGGCAGCCGTTGAGGCGGCCGCCGATTTGGGTGTTTGGATGGTAAATGTTCATGCAAGTGGTGGCAGCCGAATGCTGCGCGCAGCGGTTGAGGCCCTAGAGAATAAGCCTAAGCCTACGCGCCCGTTATTGACCGCGGTGACGGTACTCACCAGTATGGCAGCCGATGACTTACTCGAAATGGGCGTGCCGGCATCTATTCCAGACCAAGTGCTTCATCTCGCCACACTGGCCAATCGAGCCGGTATCGATGGCGTGGTTTGTTCGGCTCAGGAAGCCGAACTGCTGAGAAAAGCGTTGGGTGACGGGTTTTTGCGTGTTACCCCTGGAATCCGCTTAGCGGGTGATGCTGCTGCTGACCAGCGCCGAGTTGTAACCCCTGAGGTGGCCGTAGTGCAGGGTGCTACGCATCTGGTGATGGGACGATCGATAGCGGGTGCTGAGTCGCCTAGTAAAGTCGTTGATGACATTCTGGCATCGTTAGCGGTCTAATTCTGCTGGTACAGACCACGACAGAGCAATGATCACCGCCGATGGTTCTCACCGCGAACTGACAAACTACCCTGCCGTTATCGGGAATAGTCCCGATGACTACTACAGGGAGAACCAAACGATGAAACACTTATTACGTGCCACCAGACCTTTCGGCATTGGCCAAGACTCACGAGTGGCAAGATCTGGCCGTGCAATACTCATGGGGGCGTTAGTTGTTGCGGCAAGCATTTCACAGGTATTTGCCGACGTCGCTGCAGTGAACATCAATACGGCCAATGCCGAAGCGCTTGCTACTACATTGAATGGTGTTGGCATAGCCAAAGCGTACCGTATTGTTGAATACCGAGAGGCCCATGGTCCCTTCGAAGCTGTCGATGAGTTGACCGAAGTAAAGGGTATTGGTGACGCATTGGTCACACGCAATCGTGCTCTTATTGTGCTGCAATAAGGGCATTGAGTAACCCGCCGGTGGCCTCAGCCGGCGGATTCTTCTGTCTGTCAAAACAGGTGGACCGTAACAATCAACCCAGCAGACAACTGCTACCTTTTTATGGGGCCGAGATGGTCAGGGCCTCGATCGATGCATAAATAGATCAGGAGTTAATGACAATGCCCAGTTTCGACGTTTTCAACGGTGATGCCGATGGTATCTGTTCGCTGCTTCAGTTGCGGCAAGTGGCTCCAAGAGAGGCGCAACTCGTCACCGGTGTGAAGCGTGATATTGCCTTATTAAACCGCGTTGATGCTGCCAGCGGTGATCAGGTAACCGTACTGGATATCTCTCTGGATAAGAATCGTGAGCCACTGAGCCGTTTGCTGGCAACAGGGGTGAATGTGTTTTATGCCGATCATCACTACGCGGGGGACGTTCCCGATACCGCGAATCTGACGGCATTGATTAACACCGCCCCCGAAGTCTGCACGTCACTCCTGGTGAATGGTTACCTGAAAGGTAAGCGGGCCGAGTGGGCGGTTGTCGGTTGCTACGGGGATAACCTCGATAGTTCAGCGGAGAAATTAGCTGAAACGTTACCGGTAAGAGGAAATTTAGCGCAGTGGCGGGAGCTGGGTGTACTGATTAATTACAATGGCTATGGCGCTGATGTCGCAGATCTACATTTCGCGCCCGACGCTTTGTATCAACGGTTGTTACCTCATGCACACCCCGAAGCCTGTTTGTCCGACGATCCTGAGCTGTTTGAAACCCTTCAGGCAGCCTATGCCAGCGATATGGCGTTGGCTGCTTCTGCTCCGAGGTTGGTAGAAAACGACGTGTTGGCCGTTATTCAGTTGCCCGATACACCATGGGCTCGGCGTGTTAGCGGGGTCTACGGCAATCACTTAGCCAACATGGCTCCTCAGCGTGCTCATGCTGTGCTAACCGATATCCCTGGGGGGTATTTGGTCAGTGTGCGAGCTCCACTCAATAACCGCCAAGGGGCCGACGAGGTTTGTCGACAGTTTGAAACGGGTGGTGGCCGTGCCGCCGCAGCTGGCATTAATTTATTGCCTGCGGATGCTGTTGACCGTTTAGTCGATGCATTGACTCAGCAGTACGCTTAACAGCACCGGCTCAATACTGGCTCGGTTGTACTAGGTGCGGTCGAACAGCAGGATGTCGCCTGCGTCTGGCAGGTGGGGTACCGAACTGAATCTATCGGTGGGCCCCGATGTTTGTTGTTCAGCCAAGGATAGAGAGCGAAGACGTCAGAACCAAGCTCAAAAAAGGGTTTTTGGTTATAGTGGCGTCAAAATTAAAGCCTTGTTAGGAGGCCTCAGCGCGGTATGACAGCTAACAGGATCCGTATTGGCGGCGCCACAGGATTTTGGGGTGAAGCCGATTTAGGGCTGCCCCAGTTCCTTGCAGATGGCGATGTTGACTATGTGGTATTTGATTACCTTGCAGAGATTACGCTCTCGATTATGGCGCGAGCCCGTGCCATCGATGCCAGCAAGGGATACGCCACAGATTGGGTCGACGCTATTATGGTGCCTCATCTCCCTGAAATAGCTCGACAGGGGATGAAAGTCATCAGTAATGCAGGTGGTATCAATCCGGAGCAATGCGCAGCGCGATTAAGGACAGCAATTGGTGATGTTGGCCTGAATCTGAAGGTGGCTGTAGTACACGGAGATGACGTCACCGAACACTTGCCTAGTTTGCAGCGACAGGGCGTGAGGGACATGTTCAGTGATGAGGTACTCCCTGACCTTGATGCCGTTGCCAGTGCCAACGCGTACTTGGGTGCTTTCCCCATAGCCGCTGCTCTTAGCAGGGGAGCTGACATTGTCATTACAGGCCGTTGTGTTGATAGTGCGGTGACATTAGGGGCCTGTATACATGCCTTTGGTTGGTCCGAAGACCAGCTAGATTTACTGGCCTTGGGATCCTTAGCCGGCCATTTAATTGAGTGCGGTCCGCAAGTGTCCGGTGGCAATCACACTGATTGGGAAAGCGTGGCCGATTCGCTGCACCAAATTGGCTATCCAATTGCGGAAGTTTTCCCGGACGGCTCAACGGTGATCACTAAGGCCCATGATACTGGGGGCATCGTCACGGTGGGCACGGTCGGCGAGCAGTTGCTCTATGAAATCGGTGACCCCGCCCATTATGTGCTGCCCGATGTGGTATGCGATTTTACCCAGGTGCGGTTAGAGCAAATCGCGCCTAATCGCGTCGCGGTCACCGGCGCCATTGGTAGGGGAGTGCCGGAGTATTATAAGGCTAGTTTGACCTGGTTCGATGGTTGGCGAGCGGGCACAGTCATGTTCTATGCGGGCCGGCGTGCAGCTGATAAGGCCAGGTTGTTTGCTCAACAAGGGCTTCAACGAGCTCGACAGAAACTGATTGACCGCGATCTAGAAGACTACCGAGAGGTCGATATCGACGTTATCGGTGTCGAGAGCCACTGGGGACCGGCTGCGCGCTATGTACGTAGCCGTGAGGTTGCGGTGAAGGTGGCATGCCACCACAACGAGAAAACACCTTGTGAGTGGCTAATGCGCGAGTTGACGGGCATGGTCCTGGCGGCACCTGCGGGGTTGTTCAGCTTTGCCGGTACGCGACCCAAGCCATCACCCGTGGTTCGACTTTTTAGCGCCTTGATTCCTAAAACGCTGTTGACAGTGCGTATCACCGATGACGCAGGGGAGTGTTTCTGGCAGCCAGCCCCCTCTCAAGCAGTCCAGTCTATGTCAGCACTCAGTCAAGCGCCGTTACCCCGCCATGATGAGAATGAACTCATGACGTCGGTACCGCTTGAACGCTTGGCTTTCGCTCGGTCAGGCGACAAGGGCGATAAGGCCAATATTGGGGTTATGGCGCGCGACCCAGTATTCCTGCCCTGGATTGCACGAGCCCTCACGGTACAGGCCGTCGCTGAGCGCTTTCAGCATTTGATGACCTCCGCCCATTACGATCGCTATTACCTACCGGGTATCTGCGCTTTGAATTTTGTCTTGCACAACGCCCTTGGCGGCGGTGGTGTTGCCAGCTTGAGGAGCGATCCCCAAGCCAAGTGCTTTGCCCAGCTGCTATTGGATTTCCCGATCGAGATACCTTCAACTTTGTTGGACCAACATCATGCGTCAAATTGTTAGTCGGGTTGTTACCGATAGCCCAAGCTATGCCGACAACCGCTCGGCGATGCTGGGTTTTGTTGACCAATTACGAGCCCTCGAGGCACGTGCTCAACGGGCGTCAGATAAACGTCAAGCAACCTTCGAAGCGCGAGGTCAGCTGACGCCGCGCCAGCGCTTGCAAGCGCTGTTAGACCCAGGTATGCCATTTTTGCGTCTTCACTCGTTGGCGAATTTTTGTGTTGAAACCCCCGACAGAGACACCAGTGTGCCCGGTGCATCGATGTTGGTGGGTATCGGTTTTGTGTCGGGTGTACGCTGTATGGTTTGGGTTGATGACTCGGGGATAGCTGCAGGTGCAGCGACTCGAGCATCAACCGACGTGGCGCTCTCGCTGCAGTCGATCTGCATGCGTCAAAAATTACCATTGGTGCACTGCGTTGAAAGCGCTGGCGCTAATTTGCTGAATTATGAGGTCAAGCTCTGGTCAACCTTTGGGGCCGTATTCCGTAATCTCGCACGCATGTCGGCCATGGGCTTACCGACTTTTGTCGTGTTGCACGGTGGGTCCACGGCCGGTGGCGCCTATATGCCGGGTATGTCTGACTACGTCATTGGTGTCCGTCATAATGGCATGGCAGCGTTGGGCGGAGCCGCATTGGTGAAGGCCGCCACCGGTGAACAAGCCGACGACCGCGAGTTAGGTGGTACTGAAATGCATGCCAGTGTCTCCGGTGTGGTTGAATACCTGGCAGAGGACGACAGCGACGGTATTCTCAAAGCCAGAGATTTACTGGCGTCGTTGCAATGGAATCGACGGGCTAGTCCCGTTTATCGTGAAAGCTATGACGCCCCGCATTATTCGGTCGATGAATTAGCGGGAGCTGTCCCTGCCGATCCGAGAACACCCTATGACGTGCGCGAGGTTTTGGCTCGGGTCGTCGATGGCTCTGCGATTGATGAGTTCAAAAGTCGGTACGGCGTGTCGACCATCTGTGGTCATGCCACCATTACGGGTATTGCCTGTGGCTTCATCGGCAACAATGGTCCTATTGATCCCGATGGAGCTTGCAAGGCGGCACAATTTATTCAGCTATGTGATCAGGCCAACCTACCGCTGCTGTTTTTGAACAACACCACCGGCTACATGGTGGGCACACGTTACGAGCAGGCTGGGATGATTAAGCACGGTTCTAAAATGATTCAGGCGGTGAGTACCGCTCGTATTCCCAAAATTAGTTTGTATCTTGGTGCTAGTTTCGGTGCAGGTAATTACGGCATGTGTGGATGGGCCTACGAACCGGACTTTCTATTTGCTTGGCCCAATGCACGCACAGGCGTGATGGCTGGACAAAGCGCTGCCGACACCATGACAGAGGTGGCGAGAGTAGCTGCACAGCGCAAGGGTCTCGAGGTGCCCGAGTCACAACTAGCGTCACAAGCCGCACGCATTCAAGCGCATTTTGATGCCCAGGAAGATGCCTTTTACACCTCTGGGCAAGTCCTTGACCACGGCATCATTGACCCGCGGGATACGCGCAAAGTATTAGCTTTTTGTCTGGAAACGGTGTTGGAAGGGCGGTCTCGCCAATTGCAACCCAATAGCTTTGCCGTGGCGAGGATGTAAGTATGGATCAGCTCCCCCTAACACCTGCACTTGACACCCAATTGGCTGATGGTTGGTTGTCGGTTTGGTTTAATCAACCTGAGCGACGTAATCCATTGACGGATGCCGTGGTCTCTGACCTGCTGGTTTTATGCGGCTATTTGGCCACGCGTTCCGATATTCGTGGTGTATCCCTGCGTGGGCGAGGTGGTTATTTTTGTGCCGGCGGCGACTTGCGTGAATTTCGGGCGATGGCCGATGCCTCCCGCGGGGCCACCATTGATGCGAGCGCCCGTATTGGTCGTTTGCTGGCTGCGGTAGATGCCTTACCACAGGTGACACTGGCCATTATTGAGGGCGCAGCTATGGCGGGTGGTTTGGGCTTGGCATGCAGTTGCGATGTCACTGTGGGCACCACCGACGCAGCCTTCGGTTTTTCTGAAACACGTATTGGAATTACGCCTGCGCAAATAGCACCTTATGTTCTGCGCAAGGCGGGTTATGCCAATGGTCGTCGTCTCATGTTAACGGGAGCGCGATTTAACGGTGCCGCTGCTTGCGAACTGGGTTTGCTCGATCTGTGCGTTGACCAGGGAGAAACCTTGGAGACGACTGTGCAGTCCATCAAGCGTGACGTGCTGAATTGTTCGCCGGAAGCGGTGGGTGCCTGCAAATCGTTGTTGCGAGCCTTACCCAACTTAGAGGGTGACGATGCAATTTTAGCAGCGGCAGAAAATTTCACCGACTGTTTGCAGGGTCCTTCGGGGCGCGAAGGTGTTGCTGCCTTTTTGGAGAAGCGCTCTCCTCATTGGGCAATGGGGAGCCATGGATGACCTCGATATCCACATTACTTGTTGCCAATCGTGGTGAAATAGCGGTTCGGATCATGTGCACGGCGCGTCGCATGGGCATGCGCACTGTGGCGGTCTATTCCGACGCGGATAAGGATGCCCTGCATGTACGGGTAGCTGATGCCGCGGTACATATTGGTGCAAGCGCTCCGTCGCAATCGT